>CACYCG010000050.1 GCA_902772855.1 uncultured Ruminococcus sp. | reverse complement strand
TGCGGGTCTCCGGTGGAGACCTCTGCCGAAGGCGCTGGGCGGAAGTGCCCTTGGGGTGCTGGCCCCGGGATTTTCAAGCGTTCTTCTTCTGACAAACCCTTTGCCAATATTCCCAGAAATATTTTACGCCAACAGCGGCCAGGACGGACGCATCTAACAGGAGTGACCTTGAAGTGATAACGGGCACGGTTTTTCCCGGAGAAACCTCAATTGGTAACTATTCCGTATTTTTTCCCCCATTCAACGATTTTTTTGACGAATCGGAGAAAAACGAAAAATAATCCAAAATGAATTGACAAGCCGAATAGAAAGATTTATAATGTCAACTGTCAGACAGCAAAGGCGCTGTAGGTTGCACGTGACCTACAGCGTCTTATTGCATATGTGGCATTTTCTGCCATATTATCACACATTTGGAATGGGGAGTTTGAGATGGTTAAGGTACCTGAAATGTTCGGAGAACGGGTGTTCAACGATGCCGCCATGAGAGAACGTTTGCCGAAAGGAACGTATAAGGCGCTGAAAAAGACGATCGAAGACGGCAAACCGCTGGATATCAATATTGCCAATGCCGTAGCGCACGCCATGAAAGAATGGGCACTGGAGAACGGCGCCACGCATTATACCCATTGGTTCCAGCCCATGACCGGCATTACCGCTGAAAAACACGACAGCTTTATTTCTCCCACGTCGGACGGAAAGGTGATCATGGAGTTTTCCGGAAAAGAACTGATCAAAGGCGAACCGGACGCTTCCAGTTTTCCCTCCGGAGGCATCCGGGCCACTTTTGAAGCAAGAGGCTACACAGCCTGGGACCCGACTTCCTATGCCTTTATCAAAGACGGTTCCCTGTGCATTCCCACCGCTTTCTGCTCCTATACCGGGGAAGCGCTGGACAAAAAAACCCCTCTGCTTCGCTCCATGGAATGTATCAACCTGCAGGCTCTTCGGGTGCTGCGGGCGCTGGGAGATAAAGAAACGACCCACGTCATTACAACAGTCGGCCCGGAGCAGGAGTATTTCCTGATCGATAAAAAAGTATTCGATATGCGGAAAGACCTGATCTACTGCGGGCGTACTCTGTTCGGGGCAAGACCTCCGAAGGGACAGGAACTGGACGATCATTATTTTGGGTCCATCAAACCGAGAGTGTCCGCTTTCATGAAAGATCTGGACGAAGAATTGTGGAAATACGGTATTCTTGCCAAAACCAAGCATAACGAAGTAGCCCCCGCCCAGCATGAACTGGCTCCCATCTTTGATACCACCAATATTGCAACCGACCACAACCAGCTTACAATGGAAGTCATGAAAAAATTAGCGGAAAAGCACGGGCTGGTCTGCCTTCTGCATGAAAAACCGTTTGCCGGCGTAAACGGCTCCGGCAAGCACAACAACTGGTCTATGTCGACCAATACCGGGAAAAACCTTCTCGATCCCTCTAAAAACCCTCGTGAAAACCTGCAGTTCTTGGTATTCCTTGCCGCCGTCATCCGGGCCGTGGACGAACATCAGGACCTCCTGCGGATCGCCGTAGCCAGTGCCGGCAACGATCATCGTCTGGGGGCCAACGAAGCGCCTCCCGCCATTCTGTCCATGTATCTCGGAGATGATCTCACCGCTGTGCTCGATTCCGTGATCAGCGGGAAAAAATATGTCGATGACGGTCAGCATATCATGGAAACCAAGGTGGACGTTCTGCCGAATTTCACCAAGGACACCTCCGACCGCAACCGCACCTCTCCCTTTGCATTCACCGGAAATAAGTTTGAGTTCAGAATGCTCGGCTCGGCGGAAAACATCGCCTGCGCAAACTTCATCCTGAATACCATGGTCGCCGATGTGCTGCAGGATTTTGCCGATCAGCTTGAAAAAGCCGATGACGTTCCCGCCGCCGCTGAAGAACTGGTGAAGAAAACCGTTTCCGAACACCGCCGCATTATTTTCAACGGCAACAACTACTCCGATGAATGGGTGGCCGAGGCTGCCAGAAGAGGTCTTCTCAACCTGCGCTCCCTGCCGGATGCCCTTCCGCTGTATACCAGTGAAAAGAACATCCGCCTGTTTGAAAAGCATAATATTCTTTCCGAAGTGGAGCTTCGCTCCCGCTGTGAAGTGCTTCTGGAAAAATATTCCAAGATCATCAATATTGAAGCGCTAACCGCTCTGGATATGGCGAAAAAGGACATTGTGCCCGCTGTGGCCTCCTATATCCGGGATTTGGCGGAAACCGCTTCTTTAGTCAGATCCGTTGACCCGGACCTGGTTCCCGCAGCCGAAACGGAGCTCATCAAGAAACTGAATAATCTTCTCAATTGCTTTATCGGGAAAATCGAGATCCTCGACCGGGCTGTTCTGGGTGCAAAAGAAGTGGAGGGTGCTGCCGAAACGGCCCGCTACTTCAAGGATTCGGTGCTGGCCGCCATGCAGGAGCTGCGTGCCGTAGCCGATGAAATGGAAGCGAATATGTCCGCCAAGGCCTGGCCTTATCCTTCCTATGGCACCATGCTGTTCAGCGTCTGAGCCAAAGCAGCCACCATGAATATAAGAGGCAGAAGGGTTTGTCCTTCTGCCTCTTTTTTCATATTCCGACCCGGGAAGACATATATTCTTTTCAGGGAGAACAGCATTTTCTCCGAGGAAAGGAAGGATTGGAATGAAACTGTCCCATAAACTGTCTATGGTCGCTGCAGTGCTTTTCGTGCTGTCGGGTGTTTGTCCGAGCAAAGTGCAGGCGCTCTCAGAAGACAGCCTTACCGCTCCGAGCGCTGTGCTGATGGATGCTGCTTCCGGAGAGGTCCTGTTTGCCAAAAACCCGCATGAGGTGCGGGCCTGCGCCTCCATCACCAAGATCATGACCGTCGATCTGGTCATGGAAGCGCTCGATGAAGGGCTTCTGCAATGGGATGATACGGTCACTGCTTCCGAACACGCTGCTTCCATGGGCGGTTCGGATATCTGGCTGGAACCGGGAGAAACCATGAGTGTGCGGGATATGCTGAAAGCGACCATGATTGCTTCGGCCAATGATGCCGCCGTTGCTTTAGCAGAGCATCTTTGCGGGAGCGAAGAAGAATTTGTGGAAAAGATGAATGAAAAAGCAAAGGCCCTTTCCATGAACGAAACGGTTTTCAAAAACTGCAACGGACTCGATGAAGAAGGCCACGTTACCAGTGCCTATGACGTGGCGCTCATGTCCAGAGACCTGCTCCGGCATCCATCGGTCCTGCAGTTTTCCACCACCTGGATGGATGAACTGCGGGGAGGAAAAACACAGCTTGTCAATACCAATAAGCTGATCAAATCCTATTCCGGCATCACCGGACTGAAAACCGGCACCACTTCTCAGGCGGGAAGCTGCGTCAGCGCTACGGCCGAACGGGACGGGGTCAGTCTGATTGCCGTTGTACTGGGAAGCGCTTCCGGAAAAGAGCGGTTTTCCGATGCGGCCCGACTGCTTGACGATGGCTTTGCCCACTACGCTATGGCGTCCCCCGAAGCGCCTGCTAAGGCTTTTACACAGATTCCGGTTTCCGGAGGAATGAGCGAAACGGTTTCCACCTTCTGCAAAAAAGCCTCCCCTTTTCTGGTCAAAAAAGGGGAGGAGGGAAGCATTGTCGAAGAGGTCACTCTTCCGGAAAGCGTGCCGGCACCGGTTCATCAGGGAGATGTGCTCGGACAGGTCGTGTATAAAAAAGGCGGTGAGCAAATCGCCGAGATCCCCATCACAGCCGCTCAGGATGTGGAAGAAATGACCACCGGAAAAGTATTCCGGATTCTGGTACGCCTGCTCGCCGGAGAGGGATCAGCAGCCCATCAGGAATCATAAGTGTATTTCAGTTTATACAACTTGAATCCTTCGGTAAAAAGCATATGGACGTCGTGGTATTTTTCGTAGACGTTCTTTCCGTCCATGGCGGCGGCAAGAAACATATGGCCGTTCATCGTGGCAGAGGCGATCACGGAGGTGCCGGCTTCATCGGTAAAACCGGTCTTCACACCGTCCGCATAGGGAGAGTACATTCCCGAACCTTCATACAGCATGGAATTGGAAGTATACCATTCTATAACGGTTCCAAAGGTTTTGGGATCGTAAATCAGAGGATCCGGTTCTTCCTGCACCTCCACGGAAGTCTGTGGAGAAGCGGCCGTAGTGGATGCTTTGCTTTCCGTACGGGAGGTCTCCTTTGCCGGCTTGCTGGCGGTTTGGGAGGGTTCCTTTGCCGGCTTGCTGGCAGTTTGGGAGGTTTCTTTTGCCGGTTTGCTGTCAGCTTGAGAAGTTTCCTTCACCGGTTTGCTGTCCGGGGAAGAGGCTGATGATGCTTTGCTTTCCGGGGCAGAGCTTTCCTCGGGTATATCCTGCACAATATCCCATTTGGCATAGGTTTTCCGGCAGGATTCCTTGATCAGGGGAACCTTCACAGCACTGGCGGCAATTTTGATCAGATCCAGCGCCGTGGTATAATGATCGTCATCATGCCAGCCGTCCGGATTGACGAAATGGGTATCCTCGCAGCCCAGATCCGCCGCTGCTTCATTCATCAGGTCGACAAAAACCTTCAGCGCCTCCTGATCGGAAAGAGTCTGGTCGTTCCGGTAGATACGAGCGGCATTGACGGCGATGGTGTAGGCAGCGTCATTTCCGGAAGGAAGCAAAAGAGCATCTAAAAGCGCCCGGAAAGGGAATTTCATGCCTACCAGCAATCCGGCTCTGCTGGATTCTTCTCCGATCAGCCGGATCTCGTTGCCCACGGTCAGAACGGTGTCGGGGTCTATGATCCGGCAGGCCACGATCGCCGTCAGCATTTTGGTGGTGCTGGCGGGATAGCATTTTTTGGTGCAGTTTTTCTGGAACAGCACCTTATCGCTGGTAACATCATATAAAACCACATATTGACTTGTCACGTTCTTGATAAGGTTCTTCCGGACTGTCAAGGAAAGCGTATTGAAATCATACTGAAACGTCCCTGCCGGGTCAAACTGGAGTTTTGATTCCTCTGCGGACGATTCGCTGACAGAGATCTGGGAAGAAACAAAAACGACATCGGATTTTTCCACGACCACCGGCTCTTCCGGCATCCGGAAAAGCCCTGTCATATAACAAATGCCCGCACATCCCGCCACAAGAACCAGAATGGCAGCAAGGAAGGGGAGGACATTCCGGTTTTTGCGGCGGGAGGAGTGCAGCGTGTCTTTATCTTTCATGGATCATACATCCTTTCGCACATTTCAGAAAGACGGATCTGCTCCCGTACAGACAGTTCAGGCGGGAGGCGCTTTTTTATTATGTCATCGCAAAGCCCGTTTGTCAACGGGAAAGAAGGGAGATTTCGGGGGAAAACATGGCTGCATAAAAACTTCCGAAGCGAACAGAAACGCTCCCAACCGACGAAAACAGCCTTCTGCGCAGAAGAGTTTGCATCGGATCCTGTTCTTTTTCATAGAAAAACAAGACTTCGGGAACATCTTCTGCAGTTCTTGTTCAAATCTTTCCAGAAAAAAAGATAAAAACCTTGAAAAAAAGAACAAGGTATTGTAAAATGAGTATATATTATTTGCATTCATTTTTGATGCAAACAAGGAGGATAATATCAATGGCCGTTACACTTTGTGACAAACACGTCAAACCGTTTATCAGAGATGAGGAGTTCACAGCGATTGCTCCTCAGATTGCTGCTGCCCATGACCTGCTGCATTCCAAAACCGGTCTCGGTAAAGAGTTTACCGGCTGGGTCGACCTTCCTGTCAAATATGACCAGGATGAATTCCGCCGGATCAAAGAAGCCGCTGAAAGAATCAAATCCAATACCGATGTTTTTGTTGTCATCGGAATCGGCGGTTCCTACCTCGGCGCCAGAGCCGCCATCGAATTTCTGAAATCCCCGAATTACAATGCCCTGAAAAAAGATACGCCCGACATCTATTTCACCGGAAACTCCATCAGCTCAACCGCTCTGGCAGAGCTGCTGCAGATCTGCGAGGGAAGAGACGTTTCCATCAATATGATCTCCAAATCCGGTACCACCACCGAACCCGCCATCGCTTTCCGGGTATTCCGGGAATTGCTGGAAAAGAAATACGGCAAAGAAGGCGCAAAAGAAAGAATCTTCTGCACCACAGACAGAGCCAAAGGCACCTTGAAAGAGCTGGCCACCAAAGAAGGATATGAAACCTTCGTGGTTCCGGACGATGTCGGCGGCCGTTTCAGCGTACTGACAGCGGTGGGTCTTCTTCCAATCGCCGTGGCCGGTGCGGATATTGACGCTCTCATGGCCGGCGCTGCTCAGGCAAGAGAAGCGCTCATGAGCACCGATCTTTCTGAAAACGACTGCTACAAATATGCGGCTATCCGCAATATTCTGTACAGAAAGGGCAAATCTGTCGAAATGCTCGTCAGCTACGAACCCGCCTTCACCATGATGAACGAATGGTGGAAGCAGCTCTTCGGAGAAAGCGAAGGAAAAGATCAGAAGGGTATTTTCCCGGCTTCCGTTGTTTTTTCGACCGATCTTCATTCTATGGGACAATTCATTCAGGACGGTGCCCGCATTATGTTTGAAACCGTCATGCAGATCGAAAAGCCGAAATATGAGATCACGCTCGGAACCGACCCGGAGAACGTGGACGGCCTGAACTTCCTTTCCGGAAAAACCGTGGATTACATCAACAAGAGAGCCTTTGAGGGAACCGTGCTGGCGCATACAGACGGAAAAGTTCCGAATGTGGTGCTTAACATCGAACAAACCAGCGAGCAGGAACTGGGCTATCTGATCTACTTCTTTGAGAAAGCCTGCGCCATCAGCGGTTATACCTTGGGCATCAATCCCTTCGACCAGCCCGGTGTAGAAAGCTACAAGAAGAATATGTTCGCACTGCTCGGCAAACCCGGCTATCAGGAACAGAAGGCCGCTCTGGAAGCCAGACTGAAATAATCCGGTTCTTTGTTGACATATTTTATAGAAATTCTCAGAAAAGCTGTTGACAGTTTGTTTAGTTTCATATAGAATAGTGGTATGGGCATCTGCTCAGGGGCAAGCAAAAAACAGCCGCCATCGGCTTAACTTTAAGGAGGCAAAAATTATGGTAAAACTGATCATCGGCAAAAAGGGCACAGGAAAAACCAAAAAACTGATCTCTCTGGCAAATGACGCTGTGGCCGCATCGAACGGAAACGTGGTGGTCATTGAAAAAGGATCCAAGCTCACCTACGACGTAACGCATAAGGCTCGTCTGATCGACACCGAGCAGTATGGCATCAACGGGTTTGATATGTTCTATGGTTTTCTCAGCGGACTATGCGCCGGGAATTATGATGTGACCGATGTGCTGGTGGACTCCACTCTGAAGATCGGCGGACAGGATTTCGGCGAATTTGCTGCCTTTGTGGAAAAGGTCAATACGCTGGCCGCTAAAGCAGAAACACATTTCACGTTCCTTGTCTCCGCAGATGAATCCGAGCTTCCGAAGAGCCTTGAAGCCGTTTCGGAAAAAATCTGAACCCGAGTTTGGTGATTGTTTCGGGCAGAAAAGCGATGGGAGCTTTTCTGCCCCCTTTTTTGAGCAAAAAGGGGGACACAAAGCGATTTTTTTCAAAAAAGATATTGACAAAGCGTTCGACTCACATTATAATAGTTGAGTATGGCGTTTTAGTAGATTTTGTTGGGGTGAGATCGTGGTTCTGGATCTGAAACGGCTTTTTTTCAATGAAAATGAGCGGCTTTCGGTTTCGTTGACAGTTTCTCCGGAAATGCTGTCTTCGGATACCGGTCTGCAGTTTCTGAAGCCCGCAGAGGCCAATGCTGAGATCGTCAATCATGCCGGCTATGTACGGTATGAAGCGGACGCCCGCGTGCATATTCGTTTTGCCTGCGATCGCTGCTGTGCCCTCTCCGACAAAGTGCTGACATTTCATTTCAGCCATATACTCGTCACCACTCTTCCGGAAATGGAGGAGGACGGAGAATACATTGAAGCACCGGATTATCAGCTCGATACGGATTCTCTGCTCAGAGATGACATTCTGCTGGAGCTCCCTTCCAAACTCCTGTGCAGGGAGTCCTGCAAGGGATTATGTCCGAAGTGCGGAAATGATTTGAATGTCGGTGCCTGTTCCTGCAAAGGAAAGGAGATCGACCCCCGGCTGGCAGTTCTTTCGTCACTGCTGACCGATTGATTTGTATTCTATTCAAGGGAGGTTATCAGAATGGCAGTACCTAAGAGAAAGACTTCTAAAGCAAGAAGAGATAAGAGACGTTCCGCTGTATGGAAACTGAATGCTCCGGCACTCGTAACTTGTCCCAACTGCGGCGAGTACAAACTCGCTCACAGAGCCTGCATTAGCTGCGGTATGTATAAAGGCAGAATGGTGATCAACACAGAGGCTTAATGGCATCGGAGATAGAGAAGGAGCTGCTCCTTCTCTATTTTATTTTCCACAGCATACAAAGAAAGGAGGCTTCCTTATGTCAGCTCCCGTAGTAGCGATCGTCGGCCGACCGAATGTAGGCAAATCCACCTTATTCAATAAACTGATCGGGGAGAGGGTCGCCATTGTCAACGATACCCCCGGCGTCACCCGTGACCGGATCTTTGGAACCTGTGAATGGTGCGGCAGAACTTTCACCGTAGTCGATACCGGCGGCATCGAACCCTATTCCGACGATTTGATCCTCCGGCAGATGAGGCGTCAGGCAGAGCTTGCCATTCAAGCAGCGGACGTTACGATTTTAGTCACCGATGTCCGCAGCGGCGTGACCGCCACCGACGAAGAAGTGGCTCAGATGCTCCGCAAAAGCGGAAGGCCTGTCGTTTTATGTGTCAACAAATGCGACAGCATTGGAGAACCGCCCGCCGAATATTATGAGTTTTACAATTTAGGACTCGGCACGCCGATTCAGGTTTCCTCCGTGCACGGTCACGGCACAGGCGACCTGCTCGATGCCGTGTGCGATTTCTTCCCGGAACAAAAAGACGGGGAGGAAGAAAAAGAGTTCGTTCGTGTGGCCATCATTGGCCGGCCGAATGCAGGAAAATCTTCCCTGGTCAATTACATAACCGGAGAAAACCGCTGCATTGTTTCCGATATAGCCGGAACCACCCGGGACAGCATTGATACCATGATCGAAAACCGTCACGGACGTTTTTGTCTGACGGATACCGCCGGGATACGGAGAAGCAGCAAAGTGGAAGATGAAATTGAAAAATACAGTATTATCCGGGCCAAAATGGCTATCGACCGAAGCGACGTGTGCGTAATCATGATTGACGCACAGCAGGGTGTCACCGAGCAGGACACCCGTATTGCAGGGCTGGCGCATGATTCCGGAAAAGCCTGTATTATTGCCGTCAACAAATGGGACGCCATCGAAAAGAATGACAAAACCATGGGCGAGTTTCGCAAAAGGCTGGAAACAGAATTTGCTTATATGTCCTACGCTCCCTTTCTGTTCATTTCCGCCAAAACAGGACAGCGGGTGGACAAGCTGTTTGAAATGATCCTTTCCGCCGTGAATGCCGCCGCCATGCGTATTTCCACCGGAATGCTCAATGATCTGCTTGCAGATGCCGTTGCAAGAGTGCAGCCTCCCACCGACAAGGGAAGAAGACTGAAGATTATGTATGTGACCCAGGCTTCCGTCAAACCTCCGACATTTGTATTTTTTGTCAACAGTGCGGAACTGTTTCATTTTTCGTACCAGCGCTATTTGGAAAACCGCATCCGGGAAACGTTCGGAATGCAGGGAACGCCTATCCGATTCGTCATTCGTGAACGAACGAAGGAAAAATAAAAGGCAGGAGGGGACCCCTTTTGGATTTTGTGATCGATTTTTTTAGAAACTACTGGCTGTATGCCCTGATTGCTGCTGCCGCTTCTTATCTGATCAGCAGTGTCAATACGTCTATTATCGTCACCCGGATCGTCAAACATGAAGATATCCGCAAACTCGGCAGCGGAAATGCCGGTTTTACCAACGTTCTTCGCTGTGTCGGAAAAGTCCCTGCCATCATTACCTTTGTCGGAGACTTTCTGAAGGGCGTAATCTCCGTTCTGATTCCCTATCTGATGACGATCGGATGGGACAACTCCACCATGCAGCTTGAAAGAGGCCTTCTGATGTATATCGCCGGTCTATGTGCTGTGCTGGGGCATATGTTTCCGGTGTATTATCGCTTCAAGGGCGGAAAAGGGGTCGTTACCACCGCCTCCGTCATGCTGATGACCGATTGGCGGGTGCTGGTGCTGGAATTGATGGTGTTTGCCCTGATGTTCCTGCTGACAAAAACGATTTCCAAATGCTCCCTTGTCAATGCCAGTGTCTACCCTTTGATCGCTGCCGGACTGCGCTTTCTGGATATGCATCAACTTTTCGGCCCTTTAGCGCCTACGCAATCCCCGAATGGAGGATTTATCCTTTGCGTCTTTCTTCTGACGCTTGCCAACGGAGTGGCGGTCATTATCAAACATAAAGATAACATTCGCCGTATCCTGGACGGGACCGAGAAAAAAATCACTCCCAAAAAAACATGACAGTCTGTTTTACAGCAGAGGACGTTACGCTGAAACGTCCCTGCTGTTTTTGTCTATGGATAGAAAAACACCAAAAAAGCAGCGCCTCACCGTAAAAAAAAGGAAGGCTGTTTCCCGGATTTTTCATAGAGACTCTGCCACGGGCACTCCTTTCGGTCGCCTCCGATTGCTTCCGGTCGCCCCACAGGAACCTCCGTTGGGCGCGTCACGCTGCCTGGGGGGAAGAATTTGGTATTGTAGTTGAAGGGGATATATGGTATAATACATGGTAGTTTCGATCCGGGCTGTCAAAGATTATAAGAATAAAGGGGAGATCGAATATGGGAATTGCCATTGATTTACTGGTCGTCGCTATTTTTGCCCTGCTGATCATCGGCGGGTATCGAAGAGGTCTTTTGCAGGCCGTTGTGGGACTTTTAGGAGCTTTTTTATGTTCCATTCTTTCCTCTATCGGCGGTTCAATGCTCTCCATCGGGATCTATAACAGCTTTATCATGCCCTCTATGATCAATAAGTTCAAAGAGATCACCCCGGTCGTGTATGAGTTTACCGACATCAAAGAAGTATCTCACCAATTATTCCAGACTCTTCCGCCTTACGCCATCAATGCGCTTACTATGTCCGGCGTAACGGAAAGCTCCCTGACAGAAAAGATCCAGAGTACCGAAATGGAGATTCCTTCTCTGCTGGAAATGCTGGTGCGTCCAATCATTCTCCGTCTGGTCACGGTGATCCTGACCATAGCGCTGTTTATTGTCCTGGTGTCCATCCTTGCTCTGATCACAAAAACCATTATGGGCGTTGTAGATACAGCCGGTCTCGGCACTGTCAATAAAGTCCTCGGCGCTGTTCTCGGGCTGCTCGAAGCCACGATTCTTGTTATGATCTTTTCTCTGATTTTTTATTTTCTGGTCGTCCTCCTGCCTGCGGAGAATGCGTCCATCATGCGGGAAGCACTGGATCAATCCTATATTTACAGGTTCATCAATCAATTCAATATTCCCGATATGATCATCTCCCGATTGTCGAATTATACCTTCTGATCGTGGGGAATCCGTCCTCATGTGGAAAAAACCTATGCTTTTTCTACAAAAATCTTTTTATAACTGGACATCGGAAGCATCTTTATGATATGATGGAATAGTACCTGTTCAGTAAGACTAAGAAAGGGGGCATCCTGATATGATGCCTATGTGCTCTAAATGCAAACAACATCCGGCTGTCGTGTTTGTTTCCAACCCATCCAATTCTTCGGAACCGGTTGGTTATTGTCTGAGGTGTGCCAAAGAAATGGGAATCAAACCGGTCACCGATTTTATTGATAAAATGGGAATATCCCCCGATGATTTAGAACAGCTTGAGGATTCTCTCGGCGGTTTTCCTTCCTTTGACGATCTGGCCGAAGAAGCATTCGGAACCACCGAAGAAGAGGAGGATTCCGATGACGAGGAGGACGACGGTTCTTTTTCTCACGGAGCCCCGGCCTTTCCTCCTTTTTTCAAAAACCTTTTCGGAGGAGCCGGAAAACCCGGACAAAGCGAGGATTCCGAGGAAGGCAAAACCGACCGCACGACCTCCGGAAAAGATAAAAAGAAACGCCATATCAAGCGGAAGAATATTGACGCCTACTGCACCAATCTCACCGAAAAAGCCGCCAACGGACAGTTGGACAGAATCATCGGCCGTGAGCGGGAGATCGGCCGGGTCATTCAGATTCTGTCCCGCCGGACGAAATACAATCCCTGCCTGATCGGTGAACCTGGCGTCGGCAAAACGGCAATCGCAGAAGGACTGGCCATCCGAATCCACGAAGGCAACGTTCCCAAACGCTTGAAGGATAAAGAGATTTTCCTGCTCGACCTGACGGCCCTCGTCGCCGGCACCCAGTTCCGGGGACAGTTTGAAGCCCGCATCAAAGGACTGATCTCTGAAGTCAAGGAAGCAGGCAATATTATTCTGTTTATTGACGAAGTGCACAGTCTGGTCGGGACCGGAGATTCCGAAGGCTCCATGAATGCCGCCAATATCCTCAAACCCGCCTTATCCCGCGGGGAGATTCAGGTCATCGGCGCCACGACCTTCAACGAATACCGCAAGTATATCGAAAAAGATTCCGCACTGGAGCGTCGGTTCCAGCCGGTCACCGTGGCGGAGCCTTCTATCAGCGAAACCATTGATATGCTGCTCGGCGTGAGAAGCTATTACGAAGAATTCCACCGTGTCACCATGTCCGACGACATCGTCCGCAAGACCGTGGTTTTTTCGGAACGCTATATCACCGACCGCTTCCTTCCGGACAAATCCATCGACTTGCTTGATGAGGCCTGCACCCGTGCTTCTCTGCGGAATACAGCGCTCAATGAGTATGACGATGCAATGGAAAAGATAGCCTCCCTCAAGAACCAGGAAGAAGACCTTTCTGCCTCAGAAGAAATCGATTACGAAGAACTGGCCCGCCTCAAAACCGAAGCGGCTGTTCTCGAAAAAAAATATCATGACGTTGACCCCCAGACTCTGTATGCTAACGTAACCGAGGAAGATGTGGCCGCCGTCATCGAACTGTGGACAGGTATTCCTGCCTCCAAAGTAACGGAAAACGAACTCAACAAATTAGCCGATCTGGAAGCAAAGCTCAAGGTAAAAGTCATCGGTCAGGATGAAGCCGTTTCCGCTCTGGCGGCGGCTGTTCGCAGAAGCCGGGTGCAGATCAGCCCCCGCAGACGCCCTGCCTCCTTTATCTTCGTTGGTCCCACCGGCGTAGGCAAAACTGAATTGGTAAAAGTGCTGTCCACGGAATTGTTCTCAACACCGGAAACGCTGATCCGTCTGGATATGAGCGAGTTCATGGAAAAGCATTCCGTATCGAAAATCATCGGGTCTCCTCCCGGTTATGTTGGATACGAAGAGGCCGGGCAGGTCACGGAAAAAGTCAGAAGAAGACCCTATTCCGTCCTGCTGTTTGATGAGATCGAAAAAGCGCATCCGGATGTGCTCAATATCCTCCTGCAGATCCTTGATGAAGGTGTTCTCACAGATGCTCAGGGCCGAAAGGTCAATTTCTGCAATACCGTGATCGTCATGACATCAAATGCCGGAAGCGAGAAAAAAGAAAATGCGCTGGGATTTGCCAAAACCCAGCAGCAGGCCACCGAAGAAAAGGTGAGGGCCGCCCTGTCCGATTTCCTTCGTCCCGAATTTCTCAGCCGGCTGGATGAGATCGTCATTTTCCATCACCTCTCCGAAGACGATTTCTTTGCCATCAGCAAATTGATGCTGGATGAATACGTCGACGCTTTGAAAGAAAAAGGCATCTCGTTCACATATGATGACGAAGCCCGCCGCTATCTGGTCAAAAAATCCTTCGGCGGGAAGAGCGGTGCCCGTGATCTGCGGAACTACATCCGCAGAGAAGTCGAGGATAAGATCGCTTCCGCCATCGTGGAAAGCCGCACCGGGCTCATCACACAGATTCACATCACCTCCGACGGAGAATCCCTGAGCCTGACCACTTCGGAAAATGCCGCACAAGCATAAGGCTATTCCTTTGAAAATGCCTGCTGCAGCTCCTGCTGCGCCTGCTCAGTCATCAGGTATTCATACGAATACAGCATCACGCCGTCGGCCCCGTTTTCTTCTGCACAGCGGCATTCTTCGGCGATAAGGCCGTCCCGCAGCAGCCAAGTACCCTCATCGGCATCGGTCCCTAATTTATACAAGGCAATCCCGACGTAGAACGCTGCGTCGGGATTTTTTATCAGTTCCCGCCACTCCTTGATCGCTTCCGCAAACGGGAGATACGGGTGGTCCGGACTGACATACACCTGCGGGCAGAGATAATCCGCATATCCCTTGACAGCCCCCCACGCCTCTACGTCAGCGCCCATTTTCTCATTATTCTCCAGATTGCACTGCGGAGAGATTCCGAATACGCACCCTTCTCTCGCTTCATGGATAGCCTCCGCCATTCCGCTGATCAGAGAGTTGATGTTTTGTTTTCTCCACTCACTGTGAGAAAGCGGCAGATCGCCTGCTTTTTTACAATAAGCCTCATATTCTTCCCGGTCGCATTCCTCATCGTTATCCGGATAAAAATAATCGTCAATCTGAATGCCGTCCACTTCATAACGGGAAGCAATCTCCCGCACACCATTGATGATGAGCTTTCTGACTTCTTCGGAGGCTGGATTGAGCATCAGCCCGTTTTCGGTCGTCAGGACGTTTCTTCTTTTCTCCGAATCGGGATTTGTGATCCACTGCTGCGCCGGATTGTCCGAAGAAAGGAGGGAAGGAGTCTTCTGCGTTTGCACCCGAAAAGGATTCACCCACGCATGAAGCCGCAAATGACAGCGTTTCGCTTCCGTCAGCGCAACCGCCAGCGGGTCAAAGGTCATCGGATTTCCCTGCTCTCCGACGATCAGGTGGGAAGAGGGATAATACGACGATGTGTACAGCGCATCACCGAACGGCCGCACCTGCAGAATGAGGGTATTGCATCCGATAGAGGAAATGTTTTCGCAGATTTCCTTCATCCGAAGCCGAAAGCTCTCTTCACTTCGGTCGGTGCCCGTCATATCCAGACACATAAACGGCACCCAGACCCCTCTCATCTGCTCTTCTTTTTCCAAAGGCTCTTCCTCCGGTTTCTGCAGAGCCGTCCCGCCGGCCGGCAGGGGAGAGGAGGAGGCATCCCGGTTTTCCGTCCGGTCCCCGTAGGAGGCGCAGCACAGCAGACAAGCCCCTAAGATCCCAACCGACAGCATCAGTGAAAGAATACGATAAAACCATCTTTTCATAACGTTCCCACCTTGATTTTCATTTTCGCAAAGGGTATAATAATAGTATGAATAAAAGGGAGGGATAAACACTCTCCCGGAAACGGAGGAAATGAAAATGGATGTGTTAGGCTATATTCTGCTCAGTTACTTTGTCGTAGCCAGTGTGGTGGCGGTGGGAATCACAATCTACGACAAAAAAGCCGCCATGCATAACGAAAAAAGAGTTCCCGAAAAAGTGCTGTTTTTGGTGGCAGCGCTCAGCGGCTGCGTGGCGATGTACATTACTATGCACCTCATCCATCACAAAACCAGACATCTTTCCTTTATGGTCGGGATCCCGGCTATTTTTGCCGCCGAATTGATGATTGCTATTTTTATTCTTATCCAGCTTTTGTCCCAGGCTTCCCAGAGCACCTGAAAACCGAAAAAGAAAGGACGTATGCCCCATGAAAACCTATTCACCGGAAGAAATTGAAAAAGTCCTGAACGCCCTGCGAAAAAATCATATGCAGGCGCATTATGTGGCCACTTCGGAAGAAGCTTTGGAACTGGTCCGCACCCTGCTGCCCAAAGGAGCCACTGTTTCCCATGGAGGTTCCGTCACACTCAAGCAGATCGGCGTCACCGAGCTGCTGAAAAACGGAGAGTATGACTATCTTGATCGCTCCGCAGAGGGCCTGAGCAGAGAGCAGGTGGAGGAGATCTACCGTAAAACCTTTTTTGCAGATGTTTTCCTCACCAGTGCCAACGCCATCACAGAAAAAGGAGAACTGTATAACGTAGACGGCAATTCCAACCGGGTGGCTGCTATCCTGTACGGTCCCAAAAGCGTCATCGTCGTAGCCGGGATCAACAAACTGGTTCCGGACATCCATGCGGCTGTTGAGAGAGTTAAAACGGTGGCCGCTCCGAAAAACACCGTCCGCCTTTCCTGCCAGACACCGTGCGCCCAGACCGGCTCCTGTATTTCTTTGGCACAGACCGACAGCGTGGCCTGTGACGGCTGCAAAAGCGAAAGCCGCATCTGCTGCAATTATGTAGTCTGCGCCCAGCAGCGCCATTTTGAACGCATCAAGGTCATATTGGTAGGAGAGGAACTCGGTTATTGATAAAAGAGGGAAGTGAATCATATGCCAACCCCGCATAACAACGCTCAGAAAGGCGATTTTGCCAAAACGGTTCTGATGCCCGGAGATCCTCTGCGCGCCAGATTTATCGCAGAAACCTATCTTCAGAAGCCCCGCTTAGTCAACGAAGTGCGGGGAATGCTCGCCTACACCGGAACCTACCGGGATCAGCCGGTTTCGGTCATGGCCAGCGGTATGGGAATGCCCTCTATGGGGATTTATTCTCATGAATTATTTACGGAATACGATGTGGATAACATCATCCGCATCGGCACCGCAGGCGCCGTTAGTTCCTCCCTTCATGTTCGAGATGTTATTATGGCGCTTGCTTCCTGCACCCGCTCCACTTACGCAGAGCAGTTTGGTCTGCCATGCGCTCCGGCAGCGGCGGCCTCCTACGCTCTTCTGAAAGCCGCCGACCAGACAGCGCAGGAAATGGGCATAAAAGCGCACATCGGGACGGTTTTGTGTACAGATACGTTTTATGATGAATCCAACACCCTGGCGCAGTGGCAGAAAGTCGGCGTGCTCGCCACGGAAATGGAAAGCGCCGCCCTATATTATGAAGCGGCCCGCGCCGGAAAACAAGCGCTGTGCATCTGCACCATTTCCGATTGTCCGCTCACCGGTGAATCCGCCTCCGCCGAGGAACGGCAGACAGACTTTCACACGATGATCCGGTTGGCGCTGAATTGTACTGTTTCCCTGTAACGTGCGGCCCATGCCTGGAAGGAACTTTCATGAGAACGATCATTATTGAAAAAAACGATGCCGGCCAGCGTCTGGATAAGTTTCTGACCAAACGATTCCGCACCATGCCTCAGGCGCTGATGTACCGGTATATCCGGACAAAATACATCAAGCTCAACGGAAAAAAATGCGAGATCTCCACCCGCTTATCGGAGGGAGATGTTCTGACGCTGTATATCAAGGATGAGTTTTTCGCTCCGGAAGCGGAATCCTATGATTTTCTGAAAGCACCGGTCAAGTTAGAGATCATCTACGAAGATGAGCACATTATGCTTCTGAACAAAAAACCCGGTCTGCTGGTGCACCCGGACGAAACCTATCATTTTGATTCGCTGATCGCCCGGGTACAGCATTATTTATATGAAAAAGGGGAGTATGACCCGGCCCGGGAAAACTCCTTTGCCCCTGCCCTCATCAACCGGATCGACCGCAACACCGGTGGTATTGTCATCGCCGCCAAAACCGCCGAAGCCCTGCGGGTCCTGAACCAGAAGCTCAAAGACCGGGAAATCGACAAGTACTATCTTTGCACAGCGGTAGGAATATTTGAAACAAAACAAGCCTGCCTGACTGCCTATCTGGAAAAAAACGAAAAAAAGAACCGTGTCTATATCTCTCCGACTCCGACCGCCAACGGAAAGATCATCAAAACGAAATACCGGGTGCTCAAAGAAAAGGACCAGTTCAGCCTGCTGGAAGTTGAATTGCTCACCGGGCGCACACATCAGATCCGTGCCCATATGGCATACCTCGGTCACCCGCTTTTAGGCGATGGTAAATACGGTAAGAACGAAATCAACCGCCGCATGGGGTACAAGTGGCAGGCATTGTATTCTTACCGTTTGACGTTCCATTTCACCACCCCGGCGGAAGGGCTGGAATATCTGAACGGTCAGACCTTTACCGCCCCCGATGTCTGGTTTACCCGCTTTTTTGAAGATGCTCCCTGAGCGGAGCATCTTTTTTGCTGGAAAACCAAAAAAACAATTGACATATGCTCCGGTTTGTGGTAGTATAATGGAGTATGGAAATGCAGGCATCGTATATTGGTAGTACATCAGCTTCCCAAGCTGAGTGGGCGGGTTCGATTCCCGTTGCCTGCTCTTGAAAGCACGCTTTGAGCGTGCTTTTTTGTTGAGTGCCAAAAAAACGCCCTGCCTTCCAGCAGAGCGTTTTTTCATTTGTCGATGGCCTGTTTCAACTGATCGAAGGTAACGCCATATTTTTCTGCAATATCTCTGGCATAGCTGACACCTTCCGGGGGAGCCAGATAGACTTTATAAGAACGAGTCCCCTCATGGATACCGGTGATCAGACTGGCTACGTTCAGATCACCTTCAAGGGCATTCATGACCTCCAGTTCCATCGCCAGTTCATGCATATGCGTGTTGAATATCGTGCGGGCGCCCAGATACCGAAGAGCCCGGACAACGTCTTTGGCGATATACAGTCCCTCGGCAAAGGAGGTAGTAGCCAGCGATTCATTGAACAACAGAAGGCTTTTACCGGTCGCCGCAGAAAAAATCTCGCTCATACGCTTTGATTCTTCACCAAGACGTCCCAGATGAACGGTTTTATTTTCATCGGCAGGGAAGTGGGTGAAAATATTATCCACCGGTCCCAGAGAAGCAGAAGCGGCGGGAACAAATAAACCGTGCTGTGCCATCAAAAACACCAATCCGACAGCCTGTGTAAACGTTGTTTTTCCGCCACGGTTCGGCCCGGTCAGGATATAGATGCCATGTTCCGGCGTGAACTCAAAATCGTTGCAGATGATTTCCAGGTCTTTTCCCCGTTCTTTTTCAATGCCCAGCTTCAGGTTATAGATCTGCGTTGATTTCAGGGTTTTCTCCTGCACATCCAATATTTCCGGCTTGGCCATGGGAAGCCCCAATTGGATCAGCTTATCAATGTACTGCGCCCAGCGAATGTAAAAGATAAACTCCGGGATGAGTTTTGTCAGGCTGTAGCCGCTGATGTCTACATAACGGGACAGCTTGCTCTTGAGCTGTTTGACTGTGCTTCCGAGCATATCGGTGATAACACGGCTCAGAGTACTCATCAGCGGATCATCCGCTGCGGTTTTTCCGACGGTATGGATCTTCGTCATGCCGTCAAAGGAAGCGCCGGAATGGATCTGATTCTTTTGGGAAGCAAACTCCAGAAACCGGCTCAGCATCCCGGGACGGGAAAATTTGGTGTCATTGATCGCTACGATCCCGACTTCCACGGGTTTCATCCGGCTGTCCAGATTCACACCCAGAGAGATACTCTGCACGGAACTGATCTCCGTCATCATTTCGCTGATATCTTCATTCAGGTATTCAAATCCGCTTTCGTTATAAACAGAGGTGACGTATTCCCTCAGGGCCTTCAGCCCCTCCGAATGGATCTCATTTTCTGTCAGGCATTGAGAAATGCCGGAAATACATTTGACATACACATCCAGCTCATGCAGCCGGCTGATGAGCTGCCATAGGGGAGCGGCGGTCTGATCTTTGACGGATTTTTCGATCTCCTTCAGAAAACTCAGTTCTTCCAGCAGTTCTTCGATTTTTTTCCGCAAAGCTGGAAATTTCAGAATATCTTCAAATACGTCGCAGCGGTACCGGATTGTTTCCGGATTTTTTTCGAGTTTCGTCATCATTTTTTTGATAACATTCTGCTCGTATTCAATATCCGTAATATGCTCGCAAATGTACTCCAATGACAGATCGTTGCAGGTTTCTTCTCCCAACACCTGATAATCCGGCTGTACTCCCGGCGGATACAGCAAGCTGAATTTGTCGTCCATAGGGTTTCTCCTTCCTTTCGTATAAAGTCAAAAAGATTCTGTTGACAGTGTATCATTATTTGATATAGAAGTAAAGATTTTGTCAAAAAAAGATATGATTTCTTCCATTATTCACTTTTCATTTCTGCCAGAAAACGATTGCTGTAAGTACTGTCTCCGGAGACCTCTTTGATCACCTTCAACTCCGGAGGAAAAACGATCTTTGCATGATCTTCGCTGCTGACTTCGATCTCCACGATCGCCTTATCCTTCCAAAAGGGATAGACGTCAATCTCAAAATACTGTCCCTGATACATCAGGCAGTAGCGGGTTTTCCGAATCTGACGCTTTGTTGTATCGGCATCCATCAGAAGCCGGATATAGTCCGACTGCGACAGTCTTTCTTCAATTTCCACTCTTTTAATATCGGTGATCCGTCTTTTGATCGTTTTGAAATAGATATAATTTCCCTCGATTCCACGCTGTCTGACCCTCACCTCATCGCCATTGTCGGAGCGAAGATAGGTCTGAATGATTTCCACTCTCTGGCAGTTCGGATTCTGTTCCAGCCAGGCAATATCGGGATAGTCGATCAGATATTTTCGTTCGATTTCAAGGTGTTCCGGCTCTCCCAAAAAATGAGCGATCTCCGCTATGAGCTTTTTCATTTTGATTTCAAAATCGGTGCTGTTATCAATGACCCGCAAATGAGGATGACCCGTCCAGGCAGCGATCAGCTTATCATCCAAAGCGGCCGCCTGTTCCACCGTTTCCGTCCGGGCAGTGTTATTGGAAGTGGTATAAAATGATTCCGCTCCCTTGGCGGCTGTCACCAGATGAAACACCGCATCATAACTGTCCCGCAAAAGCACTTCATTGGTTCCCATGCAGGAAAGCACTTCCTGAAACTCCTGCTCATTCATATAGGCTTTATTATCCAGCACACCCCGATCGCATACGATCAGAATCTTGTCCTGCTTCATCGAGCGGGCAGCCATTTCATAGACCTCTTCCTTCCGGACCTGAAGGATCGTCTGACATTTCTGGAACGCCACATTATCGGTACAGGTCCACGGGGCAACGCCCCCGGTGATCAATTCCGTAGCCGTTTCCGAAACGAACAGCACCTGATATCCCCACTGAACAAATTCCCGCTGAATTCTGCTCAGCGCCGTAGATTTTCCCCCGCAAGGCCCTCCGGTAATGACTATTTTAGTGATTTTCATCATTATTTCCTCCGAACAAAGGATTTTTCTGTGCTTTATGTTCATATTATACCCTATTTCTTCTTACTATGTCAAGTTTTCTTTCACAGCCAGCATAGGCGCTGCCCGCCTTTTGATCAAGGTGAACGAAAACCCGCATTTGTCTTCTTTTCAACAAAATGATTTCCTTGGAAAATCCTGTTTCTCTATTGATTTTTCTCTTCG
>CACYCG010000049.1 GCA_902772855.1 uncultured Ruminococcus sp. | reverse complement strand
TTTTCGGCGGACAAGTCGTAATAAGCCCGGGAAGGGCCCTCGGCGGTAAGCTGTCCGCTGATTCCCTGCCCGGCCAGCGCTTCGGCCAGCGTTTCCAAGGAGGGAGAATCGCCGGGGATCGTTACAGAAAAGGAAAGCTGTGCTTTCGCAAAAAACGCCCTGGCCTGCTCCGGCGTTTGCACCGACTCGGAAAGCGGGGCCAGCGATTCATGGTAATAGGCTCCCGGCTCAATGGAGATCTCCGCCTCGGCATCGGGCGCCTGCTTCCGGATAGCGTCTTTCAGATAGGCTTCGGCGCTCCGGCAGGATTCAGACGCCAAAAACTCCTTCCGGATCCGGCTGCGCTCCCCGTTCATCTCGGCGATCTGGCTGGCTGCTGATTCATGGACTTTTTCCGGATCCTCCCAGAACCGGCACGCACTGACAGTCCCCGCCAGCGACAGAACAAGAAAAAGACAGGTCAGACGATTTCTTGATTTCATACGTTGTTCCTCCTTGTAGAATATGTTTTAGAAACAGAAACGCCGACTGTACCCCAAGGGCACTTCCGCCCAGCGCTTGGCTCAAAGAATAAAGAAGAAATAATCATGCTGTTCTATGGCAGGTTTTCGGAATGCCTGCCCTTTCTATTATTCGTAAGTTTTCAGGAAGGGAGTCCGGGGGAGACCTTTTTTCAAAAAGGGTTTCCCTCGGCGGAAAGGTCAGGAGAAGCCTTTGGAGGCGGAGCGGAGGGATCGGGTGCGGGGAGGGAGGGGAGCATGGCGGCAGAGGGCGCTGCGTTCGTAAGAATAGCAATAGCTCATCGCGCAGCCGCCGAGCAGCCAGAAGATCAGCACCCGGTAGGACAGATCCGCCAGCAGCGAAAGATCGAATTGGGAATAGATCATATAGCCTGCACAGAAAGCGGTCAGATAGGTCAGCACCCGGCCGTCCCGTTTGTTTTCCGTGCGGTAGCGGAACAGCGACTTGAGGATCGTTTTGGCGCATACAAAAGCAAACAGCAGAAAAACGCTCAGTCCGGCTGCTCCGTAGCTGACGGCAATGGTAATAAAGCCGTTGTGGAAATCGTCGCATTTGAGGCCGCCCAGATACCGGTCGCCGTAGGGGACGATATTGCCTTTTCCGATGCCCATCACCGGATGAAACCAGAACAGCTCCAGCGATTCCTTCCAGATGGTAAAGCGGCCGCTGTCAATGTTTTTATTCTGGTGCTCAAACGTGGTGTTTTTGGAAGTCCCTTTGTCTTTTGCCGGTTCCTTGGGCGTTTGGGGGCGATTGGGAGAAGCGGAGGGCGCCTGCTCCGGCAGGTCGGTGTCATCCCGCAGATGGATGCGTCCGTTGCTGACGGTAACGCCGGTGGAAATGCCGCTGGAAGGTTCCAGCGATTTCAGGATGGAAGACGCCCCTGTCTGCACAAGGGTGCGCAGCAGCAGCAGCACCGAAGCAATCACCAGACACGCCATGCCGACGGCGATCAGCCGGATGACGATATTGGCAAACGTGGGATTGTAGCCTTTCAGGATCACATAGAACGTTACAAAGCAGCAGAAAACCAGCAGCATGAGAAAAGACCCGTTGGAATCGGACAGAAACAGAGCCGTCAGATTGAGAACAGACGACAGGGCATAATACACGATCCCCGCCGGGGACAAAGCGCCTTCTGCCTGGCGCAGAGCCGGAAGCAGAACACAGTACAAACAAGCCATCATCGCATAGAATCCGGTGATATTGGCGTTGATGATGACGCCGACAAAGCGGTTCTGGTAAATGGCGTAGGTTTCGCCGCCGTAGGAAAACCCTTTGGGAAAGAACAGCAGCAGCACAAGCCCCGCCGCCATGAGCACATTGGTGGCGCCCAGCAGGAACTCCAGCAGGCGCCGCAGCTCTTTGGCGCACGCCCGTCTGCTTCTTCCGACGTGGATGGCGAAAAAGAAAAAGAAACAAACGCAGCCCCACAGCACATAATAGATATTCATAAAAAAACGGCTCTGGATATGGAGCAGGCAGGTCAGGACGGACAAGCCTGTAAACAGCAGCAGCAGCCTTCGCAGCCGGAACAGCCGCCAGTACCCCTTTTTTCCCATGCGGTACACAAACACAAACAGGCCCCAGATCAGCAGAAACCCGGCGGCCACATAACAATAGGAGCCGATGGTGCACAGCGAAGCAAAAAACATCACCGTGATAAACACAAACCGGAAGGCGGCATCGCTTTTCAAAAAGGGAAGCACCCGTCGGGTCAGAAATGAATGAACGGCTGCGGACATGGCAGCGCCTCCTTTGGGAGATCTATCGGGAACAGCGCATCATCGGCTCAGGGCAGGATGATGACGTACAAAACGAGCGCCAGACAACTGCACAGCCCCAGCAGCAAAGCGCCGCTGCAGACGTTGGAAAACCCGTCGTGCGTCAGGCGGGCGCGCTGCGGGAGAATCTCATAACCGTCCGGGTCCGCTATCAGAGACAGAGGTTCCTGCACTTCGTACAGCTTTTTCTTGGTGTAATCATTGACGATGCGCTGCTGCAGGACACCGTTGATCTCCACTTCCACGATCGGCGCATACAGATGGACCGTGCGTGAAAAAAGCGTCCGGTGATGGATTTGGATGGCGTCATAGCTCACCACTTTTCCGCTGACCTCCAGGGTGCAGCGGCGTTTCAGGCGGAAGACATCATAGAACGGCAGCACGATCTTCAGCATCAGCAGGCCGCTGATGCTGACAAAGGCAAACAGGATCAGGAAGAGAAGCAGGAACGCTCCTGCCTCGCAGAACAAACAGACGATCTGCGCACTGCCGAACAGGATAACGGACAGAAAGATATAGGGCCGCAGGATCCTCCGGTATGCCGAGGTGCGCTTTCTGGCCGGAGGCGGATAGCAGCAGGCGGCTTCCTGCTCGGTGAGCAGGGGAATAGAATAGGGTAAAACTTCCTCCACAGGGAATCCTCCTTTCAGGACGAAAGAATCGCCATGCACACCTGCAGGGGCGATTGACTTCCGTCAACGATCAGATCCGCTGCCGCCCGGTACAGGGGAAGGCGGCGTTCGTACAGTTCTTTCATGGCTGCCTCCTTATCCGGACGGTTGAGCAGCGGACGGCTGGTATCGCCGGAAAGCCGCCGGGAAACCGTTTCCAGCGGAAGGTCAAGCAGCACGATGCGCCCGGTTTTCCGAAGCACCTGCACGTTTTCTTCAAACGTCAGCGTGCCCCCGCCGGCGGCGATGACCAGTCCTTTTTTCTGCGAAAGCTCCCGGGAGGCCTCTCTCTCCTTCTCCCGGAAATAGTCCTCCCCGGATTCGGCAAAAATGCGGGAAATCGAGCGGTGCTCTTTTTTTTCGATATAGGTGTCCATGTCCACAAAGGCCATGCCGGATTTTTTGGCCAGCAGCGCCCCTACGGTGCTTTTTCCGCAGCCCATGAAGCCGCAGAGGATGATATTCTTTTTCATGTCCTGTTTCTCCTTTACCGGAACAGCCGCTGCAGTTCGGCGGCGGTTTCTTCTGTCAGCGCTTCCATATCCTCCGGGCGGTATTCACTCCCGTCCCAGATCGTATGAGCGGCAGCCGCCTGCCAGACCAGCATCGGCATTCCGCCCACCGCCTTGGCGCCGCAGGCAGCAGCGGTTTCGATCAGCCGGGTGCGAAGAGGGTTATACACAGCGTCAAAAACAGCTTCGCAGTGAGAGACAAACGAGGCGTCCACCGGCATTTCGTCCGTATGGGGGATCATGCCCACGGGGGTGCCGTTAATGAGCAGGTGAAACTCCCCCCGCAGCTGCGGAAGCGAAAGCAGACGGATGGGCCCTTTTCCCAGCTTTCCTTCCAGCTCCTGCAGGGCGGTGCGGGCCTTGTCCAGGCTCTGGGGACGAACCGCCACCGTCACGTCACAGCCCGCCAGCACTGCTTCGCAAATAAACGTGCGGGCCGCTCCGCCGCAGCCGAGGATCGCTGTTTTGCCCCGAAGGGGAATGCCGGCGCCTTCGAGCGCTTTCAGGAAACCGTCCGGGTCCGTAGTGAACCCTTCCCGGAGGGAGCCGTTGCGGACGGTATTGACAGAGCCGTACAGGGCCGCTTTCGGGTCGAGGCGATGGAGAAAGGGGATGATCCTCTGTTTGTGGGGGATCGTAACGTTATATCCCGCCAGAGCCTCCCATTTCGGGCGGGAAGAAAGGAAATCGTCGGGGGAAATATCCAGCACGCCGTAGTCCCCCTCCTGCCCGGAAAGGGCAAACAGGCGGCGGTGGATGAAGGGGGACATCGTGTGCCCGATGGGATGGCCCATGACGGCAAAGGTTCGTTTTTGCATGAGAGTACCTCCCGGACGGCGGCCGCTTGGGAAGGAAACAGCTAATTGCCCATGAACAGCGGGGCCGTCAATGATATTTTAGAAAATATGGATAAGAATCAAAAAAATTTCAAAAAATTAGCATTTAGTTATTGACAAAGAAGCGATTTGCTTATAAGATTTGAGTAGTGCAAAACAGCGCTGCGAAGTGTGGATCCTTCCGGATTTATTGTATCACACGGAAGGGCAGTTGTCCACAGGGACTGCAGGAGGAAGCGCTGTTTTTGCGGAATCCATTTTATTTTTTTAGGAGGATTATTCAGTATGGTATTTGATCAGGTTAAAAAGATTCTCAGCGAGCAGTTTGACGTAGAGGAAGAGTCCATCACTCTCGAAACCTCCATTATCAACGATCTGGGCGCAGATTCTTTGGATGTAGTGGATCTGCTGATGACCATTGACGATGAGTTCGGTGTGGAAGTTCCCGATGAAGATGTGGAGAAAGTGAAGACCGTGGAAGAGCTGGTCAATTATATTGAGGCTCGTCAGTGATCGGCACCCTCCGGTACAAAAAAGCAAAAGCCGCCCGGCTCCCGCGCTGAGGCGGCTTTTCTGATGCCTCCAACATAACAGCATCGGGCGGCCCCTGCAGAAAAGGGACCGCCCGTTTTGTATGTTCCTGTTTTGAAGAGATCAGAGAATGATCTCGCCTTCGGTGTTTCCGGTGATGCCGGCCGCATTGGACTCATCGGTGTCGATGTGGAATGCGGGGGAGAACTTCGTGCTGACACGCACCACCACGTCGCCAAATACTAACTTGCGGCCTTCTCCGCCGGTGGCCACGCTGACGACCTGCTTATCCTGCACGCCGTATTCAGCGGCGGTTTCCGGGGTGAGGTGAATGTGACGTTTGGCAGCGATCACGCCGCAGTCGATCTCCACTTCGCCCTTGGGCCCGATCAGCTTGCAGCCGGGAGAACCCGCCACATCGCCCGATTCACGAACCGGCGCAGCGATGCCTAATTTTCTGGCTTCGGTGAGAGAGACCTCCACCTGGTTATGCGGACGGACCGGTCCGAGGATAGAAGCGGCCATCTCTCCTTTGGGGCCGACGATCGTTACTTTTTCCTGACAGGCAAACTGGCCGGGCTGGGAAAGGTCTTTCTTCTTCGTCAGCTCGGCGCCTGCTCCGAAGAGGATCTCCAGTGTCTCCTGCGTGACATGGACATGGCGTGCGGATACTTCCACTAAAATCTTTTTCATACAAAACGCTCCATTCTCCGCCAAGGCGGTATAATTAAAGGATAGATCGTCTATTATTGTACCGCAGATTCGGGAAAATGTAAAGGGGTTTTGAGGAATTAGCCATCGGCGCCGCCGGGGGAACCACTCCCGGGGGAAACCTTTTTTGAAAAAAAGGTTATCCCCCGGACCCCCTTCCTAAAAACTTGCACTTTAAGAAAGGAAAGCGGCTCCGGAAAATCTTCCACAGGAGAGCATTCCATCAAAAACACCGGCCCCGCCATTCCCAAAATGGAAGGCTGTGCCGGTGCAGGGATTATAATCTGCTGATGTAATATCCGCTAATTTCAAATAAATAAAAATACTGAGAGTTTTCTACCATTTGACCTAAAGGGCGTCCTTTATAACCGAGACGCTCTTGAAATTTTTCACCAAACCTTTTAAGGGGGAATCCCGTTGAAGTCCACGTTTTACCAGTTTCGCCCTTGATTACTTCTCGTTGTTCTGCCAAAGGATGAAATACCCCTTGAGGAAAACCATGCTCCGCAAACACGTATCGAACACTGTGTCCTCCGCTGACGATATCCACATAGTATTTTTGGATGGTAACTTCATCGACAAGTTTTATTCCATTATTGTTGATGAAGGCCATTATATCGTCTATCAGCCGGTCGTAATATTGATTGCTCTCCGCCTGTTTTTTCCTCTCTTCCGCTGCTGCCTTTGCTGCCGCTTCCGCTGCATTTCTGGCCCAGATCTGCTGCTGAAGGCTTCGGATCCTTTTATCCTCTTCCTTTTTGGGAATGATAATAACAATATTGATAAAAAAATACAATCCTATGCCCAAAATTATTAACAGTAAAAGTCCCTTGAGAAAATCCATCCCGGACGCCCTCCTTTCAAAAGTTCAAAACCGTTTTGCCCGGACGTTCTCATCAGGGCAAAACGGCTTCTGGTTTCCGCTCATCTATCCTTGTACACCGGACATTGTTCGTACGCATCGCCGTAATCGACCTTGCATTTATATTTGACTTCCTGCTCGGTCAGCGTTTTGCCGCAGAGCTTGCAGCGGTATTCTTCCTGAGAAGAAAACGGCCCCCACGATTCAAAATCAAGATACGGACACCTTGCCATAAAAACACCTCCTTTTCTCTATTTGACATTCAGTGAATGTCATTATTTTCTTCAGTATAGCATATAATAATCTAAATGACAAGCACTAAATGTCAAAAAATGCAAAAAAATGGGTGAACAATATGTTTATTA
>CACYCG010000048.1 GCA_902772855.1 uncultured Ruminococcus sp. | reverse complement strand
CACCATCACCGCAGGGCACAACGTAACGGTCGCTCTCGGCGGCGAAGATGCAAATTATAAAAGCTATGATGTAAGCGGCATTTCGACATACGGCACAGCGCTTGCATATAACGGAACGATCTACGCAGGAAAAGACGATCGTGTAACGCTTACGCTCGGACACGACACGCCCACAGGCTATACATTTAGCGGATATACCGTAAGCGCAGGCACCCTTGAGGCAACAGAGAACACCTACACGCTGACCATGCCTGACAGTGATGTGACGGTAACGGCGGATATGGACGTGGAATCGTATTTTGACAGCACCACCGGCACACTTACCCTCAAAGGCACTTTGCTGAAAACACAAGGAAATATTTACGCTTGTCTGATGCTCCCGAAGGGCGTGAACAAAGCCGATGTTCTGCATATCGTTGTTGACGAGGCCGGGGCCGTTCTTCCGGAAGATTCAAGCTCCTTATTTTATTATTTCCAGAACGTTACCTCTATTGACCTCAGAAACGCTGATACAAACGGCGTGACCAATATGGGAAAAATGTTCTACTACTGCAGTCAGCTCGCTTCTCTCGATTTGAGCGATTTTAATACAAGCCATGTACAGCGCATGGACAATATGTTCTACAACTGCCTTTCTCTGACAGCACTGGACCTGAGCAGCTTTAACACCAGCCATGTTACCGATATGGATTCTATGTTTTACGGCTGTGAATCATTGGCTTCTATCCATTTGAGCAGCTTTGACACCAGTCATGTTAGCAATATGACCGCTATGTTCCGGGATTGCTATGCTTTGACTTCTCTTGACCTGAGCAGCTTCGATACGAGCAGTGTAACGGCCACGAGATATATGTTCTATATGTCCAATCCGGAAAACAGCCGCCTCCAAACGATATATGTCGGCAAAAAATGGAAAATGGATCAATTGACAAACTACTTCATCAATATGTTCGGCAACTGCATCCATTTAACAGGCGGCGCAGGAACGACATACAACAGTGAACATACTGATAAGGCATATGCCCACATAGATGGCGGCGAAAGTGACCCCGGCTACCTGACGGCCCCGTACAGCGTATCATTGAAAGCAGCCGCACACGGCACCGTCACGGCAGATAAAACAAGCAATCTTCTGGACGGCGACACCGTTACCCTGACCATTACCCCCGATGAGGGCTATGAGGTCAAGAGCGTGACGGTCAACGGCGAAGTGCTTGCACCCGCTGAGGGCGTCTATTCCTTTGCGATGCCCGATGAAAACGTGACGGTACAGGTAACCTTCTCCTTCTACGCTTACTTCCAGAATACCTCCACCCTCAGCCAGACCACCGTTCCGAAGCTGACCGTGGTCACGGTAAGAGCGGATTCCCTCTACGGCACGGGAAATGTTACCTACGCTTTCTATTACAAAAAATCCACCTCCTCCGCCTGGACCTCTGTCGGACAGAAATACGCCGGCACAACGGAAGTGAGCATTATCCCGATTATGCCCGCCACTTACAAGATCATGGTAAAAGCCAAGGACGAAACCGGCAAGATCGTGACAAAAATCATGGAACTGACATCCACCGTTCCCGCCACCGATGACCTTGTGAACAAATCGACCATCTCCAAAACCGAAGCTCAAAAGGGCGAGGCTATCTCTCTCAACGGCAAAGCCACCGGAGGAGAAGGAGAATACTCCTACGCCTTCTATTACAAAAAGGCCTCCAGCAAAGCCTTTACCCCTGTGGCGGAACCCTATTCCGGAAAAACAAAGGTCTACTTCAAGCCCGCCTATGCGACAGAGTACACCGTTCGCATCTATGTACGGGATGAAGCAGGCACGGCAGCAGTGAAAGAATATACCGTTACTGTCACCCCGTAAAGGAAACCCCAACGAAGGGAACGTCCCTTCCCTATCCGCTCTCAGCCGCCCCTGCCGTCATCAAACGGCGGGGGCGGTTTTTTGTCCCAGATGAGGCGGCCAGTGTCTCTTATCCGTCCTGAGAAGAGCCTGAATCGTTACACACATAGGATGGAAGCGCCCCCATCCGTCCCTGTTCCATTTGCAATTCAATGGGGGGCCGGAACGAACCGAAAAACTCCGAAGGAGCCGGTTGGCAAAAATACAGGGCGGTGCTTTACGAATGTCGGGTTTTGTGGTATAATGGGATAACCATTGACCGGGGGGGCTTGCTATGGAACAAAAACCTGCATTCTGGACGGAACCGCTCGGAGCGGGATTTCAGATGGCTGTCTCCCGGGAACATCGCCTTTGGACGGATACCGTGCTGCTGGCGCATTTTTCTGCCCCGAAAGCCGGAGAAAGAGCCTGCGATTTAGGGGCCGGCTGCGGGTCTATTCCGCTGATCTGGCTGAGGGGCGATGTGCCGGGATCCGTCACCGCTGTGGAGATCCAGCAGGAAGCCTGTGAACTCATGGAAAAAAGTATTGCCCTGAATCATCTGGAACAGCGGCTGCGGGTGGTCTGCTCAGATCTGAGAGAACTGAAAGGAAAAGTGCCGGCCGGAGAATTTGATATAGTGGTGTGCAATCCCCCCTACAAAGCAGAGAGGGCCGGACTGCAAAGCCCTGTCGATGCGAAAGCAGCCGCCCGGAACGAAACCTTGTGCAGCTTTGACGATATTGCGGCGGCCGCTTCCGGTCTGCTGCGGTTTGGAGGAAGGTTCTGCCTTTGTCAGCGCCCGGAACGCCTGTGCGATGTCACAGCGGCTCTTCGTGCCCACGGAATGGAACCGAAGCGTCTGCGGATCGTGCAGCAGCGCCCGAATAAGGAACCGAAGCTCTTCCTGATGGAAGCCAGACGGGGCGGGAAACCCGGGGGACTTCGCATGGAGCCGGTGCTGATGATCGAAGGAACGGAAGGAGGTTTTTCGCAGGAAATGCTGGAAATCTACGGTGAATATAAGGAGGGGTATCTGTGAGCGGAATGCTGTATGTCGTGGGGACCCCTATCGGAAACCTGTCCGACTTTTCCCCACGAGCCATTGAAACACTGAAGTCCGTGGATTTTATCGCCGCTGAGGATACACGGGTGACCATCAAACTGCTGAATACATTTGAGATCCATACCCCGATGGTCAGCTATCATAAATTCAGCACAATGGACCGCTGTGAGGAGATCTGCGACCGAATGGCTGCGGGGGAATCCTGCGCCATTGTGAGCGATGCCGGAATGCCCTGCATTTCCGACCCCGGCGAACGGCTGGTGCAGCACTGCGCCGAGCGGGGGATCACGGTTTGCGCTGTCCCTGGCCCCACGGCGTTGACAACGGCGCTGGCCCTTTCCGGGCTGCCGACCGGACGATTTACGTTTGAAGGGTTCCTCAGTGTGAATAAACCGGGCAGGATGGAACACCTGCAGTCCCTGCTGCGGGAAACCCGCACGATGGTTTTTTATGAGGCACCTCACAAACTTCCCAACACCCTGCGGGATCTGTATAAAACCTTCGGGAACCGGAGGATCTCTTTGGTGAGGGAACTGACAAAAGTGCATGAAGAGGTGATCCGAACCACGCTGGAGGAAGCCTGCCGTTTGTATGCGGATGGGAACCTGAAAGGAGAGTTTGTGCTGGTGCTCGAAGGGGCGCCCCCGGAAAAACGATCGGAGGAAACCCTGGAAGGCGCTGTGGATCTGGCTCGCTCCCGGATGGCGGAAGGGCTTTCCGCTGCGGCAGCCGCCAAAGAAGCGGCTCAGGTGACCGGATTCAAAAAAGGGGAAATCTATCGTCAGATCATTCAGGAAAAAGGAGTGTTGTCATAATGGACGTGATTCTTGCTTCTGCTTCTCCAAGAAGAAAAAAACTGCTTTCCATGATATTCCCGGATTTCAAGGTCATTCCCTCCGATGTGCGGGAAATGGTTCCGAAAAATCTGGACGTGGACGGCTGCTCGGAATACTTAGCCGTGCAGAAAGCGGAAATGGTCTCTCAGGGACGGGAAAAAAGTCTGGTGATCGGCTGTGATACAACGGTGATCATCAACGGAACCATCCTCAATAAACCCCGGGATACAAACGATGCCCGCACCATGATGCAGATGCTCTCCGGAGCCGTGCATCGAGTGGTGACCGGATGCTGCCTGTTCTATGGAGGGGAAAAATACAGCTTTTCCGTTTCCACGGATGTGGAGTTCTATGAGCTCAGCGAACAGGAGATCGAAGACTACATCAACACGGCCGAACCTTACGACAAAGCCGGCGGTTATGCCATTCAGGGACGGGGCGCTTTGTTTGTCAAAGGGATCCATGGGGATTACTACAACGTGGTCGGTCTTCCGGTGGCCCGTTTGAAGAGGGCTATCGACGAATGGATGAAAGAGAAGCATCAGCCGGACTGAAGACGCAAGGAAGACCGGAAACAGCAGCCTCTTGAGGTGGCGGCATTTTCCGCCGCCGGGCTTTGTCCCGGCGGTGCGGTGTGTGCGGATTTATCGGTTGATTTCACGAGAAAACTGCAGAAAAACAAAGAAAAATAAAGGAATCCGTCTCTTTCCTGCGGGAAAAGACGGATTTTTGACTATCTCTGACTTTGACTTTTCCTGACTATTGAGGTATCCTGATGACATAGGAGGCGGTCGGGATGAAGATGAGCGATCTGGTGGCGGAGCATATTCTTCAGCTATTGGAGGAATGCGGCGGAAATGCGGAGATCCGCCGGAACGAACTGGCCGAAAGCTTAGGCTGCGTGCCCAGCCAGATCAATTATGTCATCACTTCCCGCTTCACTCCCGAGCAGGGTTATTTGGTGGAAAGTCGGCGGGGCGGCGGAGGGTATATCCGCATTACCCGCATTTCAGCAGACCCAAAACAACTGATGCGGCACGTCATCCATTCCCTCGGAAACAGCCTGTCCGCTGCCTCTGCACAGGCCGTTTTGGAAAATATGGCTTGTCAGGGAATGCTCACACAGGGTCAGCGGATGCTGATGGCTGCGGCGCTTTCCGACCGGGCTTACGGCGGAATCCTGCAGGAACAGAGGGATCGGCTGCGGGCTTCTCTGCTGAAACAAATGCTGATGACCCTTTTGATATCAGAAGAATAAAGGAGGAAACCGTATGCTTTGTCAATCTTGTGAAAAACGAGAGGCGACCACTCATGTAAAAACCATTACCGGAGGAGAATTGAAGGAATATCGTCTTTGCCGGGAATGTGCGGAAAAATTGGGCTACGAATCTTTTTTCAGTACCTTCAGTTTTGATTTAGATAAGCTGTTCGGGAGCTTTATCGGCGTGCCCGGCACCAGACAGCTTTCCAAACGATGCGAGTTCTGCGGCAGCACTTTTGAGGATATTGCTCATTCGGGAAAAGTGGGGTGTGCCGGATGCTACGAGATGTTTTATGACGAACTTCTCCCCTCTTTGCAGAGGATCCACGGGCGGACCAATCACACCGGAAAATTAGCGCATTCCGCCGGAGAAGAAGCCAAGGTCCGCAGCGAGATCACCCGGCTGCAGTATGAAATGGAACAGGCAATCAAAACACAGGAGTTTGAAAAAGCAGCCGAACTGCGGGACCAGATCCGCCAGCTTCAGAAGTCCATCACTGCAGAAGAAAGGAAGCATCATCATGAATGAAACAACCGGTTACCGCAAGGACGTCAGCGACGTCGTCATCAGCACCCGGATCCGCTTTGCCCGGAATCTGAAAGACTATGCCTTCCCTTGTCGGCTGAATGTGGAAAGCAAATGCCGGGTAGCGGCCATTGTCAAAGAAGCAGCCTTAGAACAGCAGGCGATCCTCCCCCGCCGGTTCCGTTATATCCAGATGTCGGAGCTGACGCAGGAAGAGGCGGTTTCTTTGGTGGAGCGGCATTTAGTCAGCCCGGAGTTTATTTCCGACCGGCAGGGCCGGGGGCTGCTGCTGCTCGATGATGAATCTGTCAGCATTATGATCAATGAAGAAGACCATGTACGGATCCAGGTGATTCGTCCCAATATGGATCTGGATGGCGCCTATGAATTGGCGGATACCATCGACACCATGTTTGACGAAAAACTGAACTTTGCCTTCAGTGAAAAATTAGGGTATCTCACCCAATGCCCGACCAATATCGGGACCGGCATGAGGGCCTCTCTCCTGCTGCATTTGCCTGCTCTGAAAGAAAGCGGTTCGATGGGAAAGATCACCGCTTCGCTTGCCAAGCTGGGACTGGTGCTGAGAGGATCCTACGGAGAAGGAAACGATCCCAAAGCGGCCATTTATCAATTATCCAATCAGGTGACGCTGGGGATCTCCGAAAAAGAAGCCATCAAAAATCTGCATGATATCGCTTTTCAGCTCATCACACAGGAGCGGAATGCCCGGGAAGCTATGCTGAAAAACCTGTCGGTGCTGGACACCATCTATCGTGCGTACGGATTGCTGCTGTATGCCAAGCTGCTGAGCAACGATGAATGTCTGAAACTGCTTTCGGAGCTTCGGTTCGGCGTGGAAATGGGCATTTTCGATCACATCGACTTTGACACGATCAATCACCTGATGATTGAAGTGCAGCCGGCCACCCTGATGAAGAATATCGGGAAAAAGCTGAACCCGCAGGACCGGGACGCCATCCGGGCAGAGGTGGTGCGCACCGCCCTGACCCGCAAGCAGGTGCCCGCCAGCAGACGGCTGGAAAACTGATCGTTCCGGAAACCTTTGTCAGACACAAAGAAAACGCCCGGGCAAAATATTACTTGCTTTTTTGTAAAAAGATGATATAATAATAGAAAATACATAAAGGAGGTTTATCCATGGCTTACAAGATTTCTGACGAATGCATTTCCTGCGGCGCTTGCGCCAGCGGCTGCCCTGTTGAGGCTATTGCTGAGGGTGACGGCAAGTATGAGATCAACCCCGATGCCTGCATCGACTGCGGTTCCTGCGCTGAGGTTTGTCCCGTAGGTGCTCCCTCTGCCGAGTAATGACTTCAAAAAACAAGAAGAGGCGGTCGATCGGTTTTTCCATCGGCCGCCTTGTTTTGTCTTTTTCGGAGAAAAACAACCTGACAGAAAAACTCAGGAAAAAACAAAACAAAAAGGCAAAAAAACTCTTGACATTTTGCCGGTGCTGTGATAATATACTATATGTCGCTGATATGCAGGTGTAGTTTAGTGGTAGAACACTAGCCTTCCAAGCTGGATGTGTGGGTTCGATTCCCATCACCTGCTCCATGAGCGCCGAT
>CACYCG010000047.1 GCA_902772855.1 uncultured Ruminococcus sp. | reverse complement strand
GTTTTCAAAATTGGTCGCAAATTACTGCATCTTTTTTGAAGTGTATTCTATTTCAATTATCTTATACAACAAAAAGTGGAACAATATGGGGGACAAATAAAAAACGAGATTAAAATATTTTTACCAACGACTACAAACAGTAAATGGTCTTATTGGCAAATAAACACTTTTAAAAAACGGGAAACCGCAACAGAAGCGGCTTCCCGTAATTTTTATTATCAAAGGGCAAAATCAGTTATCCTCCACTCAAAACGTAACCCATACACTTTGCTTTAATCCTGCGGCACACAAAGTAAATAAAATGCCGATTTTATCAGCAAAAATAGGGCTATTTTCTCATATTTTTACTCTGTATTCGTCAATTTATTTCATTTTTATGATAAAAAATGACCCTAATAAGTGCGAATAAACACTTAATAAGGTCATTTCTGTAATTTTTATATGTATTGATTGAGAGCGAACGGTCTTGCCTCATTTATGCTGATATAATTTGGCGGGATTTTGTGTGAATAATTGGCTCATTTAGATACTTGATTTGTTATGCGGAGGATAGACGGTTTGCCCCAAAACAGGATATGTGGTTTTGCCCTTTTACATTTTATATCATTCCCACTCAATCGTGGCCGAAGGCTTGGGGGTGAGGTCATAGAGGACGCGATTGACGTTTTTGACTTCCGAAGTGATCCGGGCGGTGATATGCTGAAGCAGGGCAAAGGGGACGTCTTCCACCGTTGCGGTCATGGCGTCGGTAGTGTTCACAGCCCGCAGGATGACCGGATAGGCAAAGGTCCGCTTGCCGTCCTTCACGCCGACCGAGCGGAAATCCGGCACGACGGTGAAATACTGCCAGACCTTTCCTTCCAGACCGTTTTTGGCGAACTCCTCCCGCAGGATGGCATCGGATTCCCGAACCGCCTCCAGACGCTCCCGGGTGATGGCGCCCAGACAGCGAACACCGAGGCCCGGACCCGGGAAGGGCTGACGATAGACCATATTGTCCGGAAGGCCCAGCGCTTTGCCGACCACTCTGACTTCATCCTTGAACAGCAGTTTAAGCGGCTCCACTAATTCAAACTGCAGATCTTCCGGCAGTCCGCCGACATTGTGGTGGGCTTTTACGCCGTCGCTTTCAAGAATATCCGGGTAGATGGTTCCCTGCGCCAAAAAGTCAATTCCTTCCTGCTTTCTGGCTTCTTCTTCAAACACACGGATGAACTCCGCACCGATGATCTTTCTTTTTTGCTCCGGGTCCGCCACTCCGGCCAGCTTATCCAGAAAACGGTCCACGGCATCCACATACACTAAGTTTGCATTCATCTGATGGCGGAAAACCTCCACCACCTGCTCCGGCTCCCCTTTTCTCAGCAAACCGTGATTGACGTGCACGCACACTAACTGCTGCCCGACGGCTTTGATCAAAAGAGCCGCCACTACTGAACTATCCACCCCGCCGGAAAGCGCCAGCAGCACCTTGCGGCTGCCGATCTGCTCCCGCAGCTGCTGAACCTGTTCGGCAATAAAGGCTTCGGCTAATGCGGGCGTTGTGATTCTTTCCATTGTTTCCGGTCTGACATTTCCCTGCATATTCCATTCCTCCAGTTTGTTTTTGTCAAAAAGCGCCTGCCTCAAAAACCGGCAGTCCCCCTTTTGCTGTTCCTTTATTGTATCATCTTTTTCCCTATTTGACAACACCTGCGCACGGGGGAACCCTTTTTTGGACTTGCGCCTGATAAATAAACAGGGCAGGTTTCCGGGATTCCTGCCCTCTGTAACAGTCGTGACGGTCATTCTTCAGGTTCAGTATTTCATTCTGCGTCAAAAAGAATGAAAAAACCGGATAGAAAACCGGCTTCCCTGATGGACCGTACTGCTGACGGAAATGGTGCCGCTGTTTTTTTCGATGATCGTTTTCGCCAGTGACAGGCCGATGCCGATGCTGTTTTCGTCGCTGCCGCTGCCTTTATAGAACCGCTCAAAAATATGCGGCAGCTCCTTTTCCGGAATGCCGCAGCCGGTGTCGCTGATGATGAGGTCGGTATACAGTTTGTTGTCCTCCGCCGACAGAGTCACCGTCCCGCCCGGGCTGGTATGCTCAATGCAGTTTTTCAGGATATTGACCACGGCCTCCGCCATCCATTTCCGGTCACAGGTCAGGCGGATCTCTCCGCAGTCCTCCATCCTGACGGCAACACTTCCCAGCTCCGCTAAAATCTCCGTTTTGTGCGCACAAAGCCCGAAAAGCTCCGCTGCGGGCACGCTGTCCTGCTTCATCACAATGGAATCCGCATCAAGCTGTGACAGCGTCAGCAGCGACTGCACCAAAGAAACAATGTAATGAAAGGACTGCTTCATATCAAACAGCAGCTTCCGCCGGATCTCCTCCGGCATGGCCCTGTCCTGTGAAAACCTGTCCAGCATGACGGAGATTGAGGTCAGGGGGGTCTTGATCTGATGGGAAATATCGGAAATGCTGTCCTGCAGGCGGAGTTTGTCCTGCCGGGAACGCTCGCTTTGTTCCCGGAGGCGGACAGTGGTCCGGTAGATCTCATTTTTCAGCCGGGAAAACCCGTCCTCCCCGTTGGAAGCAATATCCAGATCATACTCCCCCCGGTTGAGCCGCTGCAGATACTCTGTCAGCACGCGAACCAGCTTTTTTTGCCGCCGGTCATACCGCAGCAGGACCAGCGCTCCCCCCGCCCCGGTCAGCAGACAAAACAGGATTCCGCCCAGCGCCACGCCCGCCGCATAGCCTTCCTCCGGCTGGTGTGACCACGCATCTTCCGTCATGCCATAGTTTCTCAACCTCCGGCGGGTCTCATCAAGGGCCTCTGAAGAGGCGGGCGCTGTCAGCGACTGCAGGATCTCCTTTTCGGAAAGCTCCGGATATTTTTCCCGGACAGCCGCCGCCATCCCAAGCTGAAAGCGAAAGCTCTCCTCCCGGATCCCCGCCAGACCGGCCAGGCAGCACAGCGCCCCGATGCAGGTCGTCAGGAGCGTGATCAGCATCATTCCGAACAGATAGTGTTTTGTCCCCTTCATATATCCTCCATTTTATAGCCCAGTCCTTTGACCGTTCTGATTGAATCCTGTCCGAGCTTTGTCCTCAGCTTGCTGATATAAACGGTCAGGGTGTTGTCATTGACATATTTTCCGGCAAGGTCCCAGATCCTCTCAAGAATGGCTTCCCTTGTGACAATGCTGCCGGTGTTTTGCATCAGCATCAGCAGCAGTTTATATTCCAGCGCCGTCAGCTCCACGGGGGTATTTCCCTTGGTGACGATATGGGTGTCGGGGTTCAGTTCGATTTCCCCGGCACGAAGGATGCTTTCTTTCCCTCTCCTTGTAAACCGGCCAATGCGGGCCATCAGCTCCCGGGCGGAAAAGGGCTTGGTGATATAATCCTCTCCTCCGAGCCGGAAACCTTTGACAATGCTGTCCTCATCGTCCTTCGCCGTCAGAAAGATAGCGGGGACGGCAGTGCAGCGCTTCAGTTCTTCAAACAGTTCAAACCCGTTTCCGTCGGGCAGGGTGATGTCGATGATCATCAGGTCAAAGGGTTCCGAAGCCTTCTCATAGGCCTCTGCACAGGTGCGGCAGGGGATACAGCCGTACCCCTCTGCCGCAAATGCAAGCTGCAGTGCTTCTGTGATTTTTCTGTCGTCCTCAATGAGTAAAATAGTCATATGTTTTCATTCCTGATCGTTTCAATAATATTCTGCCGGCGGATCTTGGAGACCGAATAGTACATGATGCTGCCCACGATCAGCATGACCGCCGCAGCGCAGATCAGCGTTTCCGTCAGCGGAAAGACATAGCAGGTTTTTCCGTTTGTTCTGGCGCCGGCCATCAGGTCCATCAGGAAGCAGACGATCCATCCGAACAAAAGTCCCAGCGGCATCCCGAAGAAAAGGGCCTTTCCGGAGCAGAAGATGCTCTCTAAAAAGATCATTCTGTCAAATTCACGGCTGGTCATGCCCACCGAACGCAGCATGGCCATTTCCCTTTGCCGCAGCTTCATATTGGTGGTGACGGTGTTGAAAATATTGGTGACGCTGATGAGGGTGATGACGGCGATAAAGCCGTACACAAACAGTTTCGTCACGATCAGTATCGCATTCATAGACTCTACATAGCTTTCCCTGTTCTCCACATAGATAAAGTTCTGACGGCTCATTTCGCTGATATCCGCTTCCAGCGCTACGGCGTCATCCGCCATGATTTGCATGGCCCCATAGCTGTACCAGTCTTCCACGGTGGCTGTAAAATCATCCATCTGCATGATCAAAGCGCCGCTGTACTGATTGGCGATTTTCTGTTCCGCTTCCTTCCAGTGCTCCCGGCCGATCTGTGCGCCAACCTCGATTTGGATCGTCTCCTTATCCCCTGCATAATCCGGGTAAAACTCCTTCATGAAATGGCCGGAAAGGACCATGCCCTCCGGCTGATCTAAAAGCGGCTGATAAACGGTCTCCTGACTGTTATCCTCACGGGTCACGACCCATTTATTGCAGTTCAGAATCACAGCCTTCCCTTTCAGTTCTTCCGCTGTCTTTCCGGTCGGCTGGAGCAATTCTTCAAAGGTGTTTTCATCCACGCCGATGATCTCAAGGATTGCCGATCTGCTGCCGGAAGGAGGAAAGCTCTTCGGAATATCCGGGACCCCATTCATTTCGGAGGAAACAAACCGCTCTTCCGGGATGCTGAACGTATAATAATAGGCATGAAAGTTGTAATGATAGGACTGAACGTGGGAGTTTTTCGCCACTTTCTGAAAAAACTGCCGGGTTTCTTCGGTCTGATCCGGTCTTTCCTCTCCCTCCTGAATATTTGGGTCGTTCCAGTCTCCTCTGGAGGAACCGGTCAGATACAGATCATAGGTTTTGTCGTCGATGGCTTCGTTTGCCATTCTGAATCCCGCTTCTATAAAGGTGGAAACGGATAAAAACAGAATGGCGCTGACAGCAAGGGAAATAACCGTTACACGGTACTGACGGCGGCTTCGCTTCATGTTTTTCCATGCGATCACACCTCCTTCTCCAAAAAGACGGCAGACCAGCTTCGGGGTTCGGAAGCTGCTTTTCCTTGCCATTTTCAGTCTGACGCTTCCCGCCTCCCGCACGGCCTCTATCGGAGAGGCTTTGGAGGCTCTGAGCGCTACGCTGAAGGAGGATAAAAACACCGTGGCCCCTCCCAGCAGAGCCGCCGCCGCCAGCGTCCACAGGGGAACGGAAAACGTCAGGGCATTTCCGTTCAGGTTGCTTTTCAGAAGCTCCCCGCTGATGTTTGTCAAAGCTAACGCAAAGCCTGCGCCGGAAGCGATCCCAAGGGGAACGCCTATAACCGTCAGCAGCAATCCCTCATACAAAACGCAGTTGCGTATCTGTCGGGACGTGGCCCCCACAGAGGATAGCATTCCAAACAGCCGTGTCTTTTCGGTTGCGGAGATGGAGATGCTGTTGCGGATGATGAAAACGCTCGTGCCCATAACGATCACAATCAGGATCACCGCTATCAGCGTAACGGTATCTATGGCGGACTGTTTGCGAAAGATGCCCTTCGCTTCGAGCAGTTCTTTGTTTTCGTAAAAATCGTTGATGCCGAAGGGGTTGCTTTCCGATATGGTTTCCATCGCAGTCTCCCGTTCGTTGCGGAATCCTTCGGGGATATGGAACTCTCCGTTTTCATCCGCCACATATTCGGAAAGAATATAATCGTTGTCTAAATGCCGGATAGTCTGTTCTTCCGTGATCCCGGCGATCTGGGCGGTGGCGCTGACATACTTCCTTTCGGCGGCCTTTGTGTAGCGGACGTACAGTTTATTAACATTCTCAGAAAACCCGCTGGTCGTCCACGTTGTTTCGATCGTTTCCGACAGGGTATACACATCGACGCAGGCGGATTCATCAGGACATTTGCCTCTGCGGCTGATGGAGGAAAGGATGCCGACGATGGTGTATTCCTTTGTTTGCTGACGGTCGAGGGTTTCGCCTTCCACATAGCTCATCCACGGGTACAGACATTCGCCCCCCTCCGCTGTGCGATGCCTGTCGCCGAGGGACAGGGTCAGTTTGTCCCCAACCTGACAGGTCTTTTTGCTGTATTTGATAAACATCGGCGACAGAACGATCTCGCTGTCGTTTTCGGGGAGACGCCCCTCGCTCAGTTCGGCGCAGCACAGGTTTTCCATAGCGCCCCTGCTGAATCCATGCACCAGCACATAGGGCTTATAGACAGATCTCGGCTCCGGAATGGGGGCGATCCCAACGGGCCGCTCATAATAGACCCCCTCCACGTTTCTGTTCATAGCCAGCCGCTCGATGCGGTCATCATCAAAACATCCTTCAAAGGAAACGTCATAATCCCCCGAAAAATGGATCTCCGCCATCACCAGACTTTGCAGGGCGCTGGT
>CACYCG010000046.1 GCA_902772855.1 uncultured Ruminococcus sp. | reverse complement strand
CTACGATATGTCCGTGGATAAAATGTACCGGTATGAGATCGAAGCCCTGGTGGTCCATACAAAAGACTATTTGAGTTTCGATCTGGGAGACCAGATGTCCCGCCACGATTTTGCATTGGCCTGGGGGAAGATAGCGGAATATAACGACCGGGTCGATTTTCACTGGAGTCAGAGCGGCCGCCGGGTGTTTGTGGATGTCAACGATCTGCAGGCCAATTCCCTGGTCGGCAACGGTTCCGGCTCCGGCTATCAGCTTTCCAATAACCACCTGATCCCCGCCAATGATTCCGCCAGACTGAAACTGTGGGCCGTCCGCCGGGGCGACCATATCCGCATCACCGGGTACTTGGTCAATGTAGACGGCCACTCCAAAGACGGCTCCACCTTTGTCTGGCACAGCAGCACCAGCCGGAACGATACCGGCGACGGCGCCTGCGAAGTGATTTTTGTAGAGGATGTTTCCTGGCTCTGATCCTGATGGAAAAGGGAATATGACAGAGGCTTTCTGAAAGGGAAGCCTCTTTTTTTCATGCTTTTTCGGCGAAGCGGGCAAAAAAGATCCCCTGCCGTTTTGGGGCAGGGGATGGAGGGCCGGAAGAGGGGAGGGGCTTTTCAGTCGGCGTTGGCTCTGGCGATTTCATCAATTTTGTCCCGGATCCGCAAAAACGCATCGGTCACGACCGGGTCAAACTTTTTGCCTCTCTGTTCCTTGATGTTATCGAACACCACAGAAGTCGGAAGCGCCGCTTTGTAGCTTCGTTTGGCGACAAGCGCATCAAAATAGTCGGCGATCGTCATGATCCGGGCGGCCAGCGGGATCTCATCTCCGGCGATCCCATAGGGGTAGCCGGAACCGTCCCAGCATTCATGGTGGTACAGCGCCACGGATTTTGCCACTTTCAGAAAGTTTTCATCTTCAATATCCGACATGGATTCCTCAATGATCTGCTTTCCGTTGACGGTGTGCTGTTTGATGATCTCAAACTCCGCCGTGGTCAGACGCCCGGCTTTGGTCAGGATGGCGTCGGGGATGGTGATCTTTCCGATGTCATGCAGAGGCGCCGACAACATGACGTCGTGCATATACCGGTCGTCAAGGATCTCGGTATATTCTCCGCTTCTGCGAAGTTCCTTGACCAGCGCTTCCACATATTCACTGGTGCGCTTAACGTGCTTGCCGGTGGAGCCGTCTCTGGCTTCGATGATGTTTGCAAAGCTGATGATAATCTGCGTCTGCATATTTTCAATGGTGTTGGTTTTTTCGGTCACGCTGGTATCTAACTGCGTCCGTTTGGTATCGAGCGTGCGCACCACCCGGGTCGTAAAAGCGATGGTCACCACAAAGCTGACGATGCAATTGAGGATGATCAGGGTCGTTTCCATCCAACTGTGAAGCCGTACGAAATGCGGCTCATAATCCGCCAACATAACAACGATGACGATAAACCCGCCCGCAGCCAGAAAAATGATCAGCCGCCGGATGGCTATGTACAAGGCGCCCTTTTGCTGTATAAACACCGTCATGAACATCAGGGGAATGAGCAGATAGTGAAAACCGGGAGACAGTCCTAAATAGCGGATGGCTAAAGCCGTGTGCACACAAAGTTCGAGAGAGGCCAGCAGAGTGCAGGGAAGCCATGAGCCCTTGAACTTCCGGAGCAGCACGACAAAACCCGTATATAACAGCACGCAGACGCCTTCCACGATCACGGCGGGAATGAGATTTTCATAGGAAAACAGCACTAAATACATACTGTGCAGCACTACACAGGCTAAGAAGAACATATTCAGCGGGGCGCTGTAGGAGGCATAGGCTGCATAATCTTTATCGTCATTGTAGGAGGGGGCTCCTGCAAAGAAGTTTACAAAACCGTTCGGTTTTATGTTTTGTTGGTCCAAGTATATCGCCGCCTTTTCTTTCGGGAGAAAACCGAAATGTCATATTTTCAAGAGGGAATGGATACAAATAGAGCAGGCACCGGGAAACGGGCGTTCCTCATTTTCCCTCTGTCCGGCAAAGCACAAATTCCCTCATCATACTGTAATCACAGTTATTATACAGCATTTGCCTAAAAAATTCAAGAGAAAACAAAAACTTTTGTGTGCAAAATAGAAAAAAGAAAACGGCTCGGGAAAGGAGGCGGGAGAGGCTGCTTGGTGAAAACGGATGACAGGGAGGAAGATGGATGTATTTTCTTGTATCGGGGCGCAGGGGAGCCCATTTTCTGAGGGCGCATTCCCGGAAGCTATGGTTGGCGGCAGGGGTTTTTCTGCTGCTGGCGGCGGCGGGCGGATGGGGAGCCGTTTCTTTTCTCCGTCAGCCTTCCGAAAGCGTTCCGGCGGAGCCGGCGTCACAGGAAGACTCCTCTGTCCTGACGGTGCCGATCATCATGTACCACGGTATCCGGGAGGAGGAGCAGAACCGGTATTTGGTGTCAAAGGAGCGGTTCGAGGAAGACCTGCAATATCTTCGGCAGCAGGGCTATACCACCATATTGTTATCCGAACTGGTGGAGTATGCCAAAGACCCGTCCAAAGCCCCCGAAAAACCGATCATGCTGACCTTTGACGACGGCTACTGGGATAATTATCTCAACGCCTACCCGCTCCTGAGGAAGTACGGGTGCAAGGCGGTGATGTCCCCAATCGCAAAAGAGGCGCAGGAAGCGGAAAGCGAAAGCCAGCGAAATATCCGGTGGTCCCAATGCCGGTGGGAAGAACTGTCGGATATGTGCCGTTCGGGGCTGGTGGAACTGGAAAACCACAGCTATGACCTGCATTCCATTCAGGGCGGTGTGCAGGGAGCCGCCCGGATCCCCGGCGAAACGGAAGAAGCCTACCGCAGCCGCCTGACCGATGACCTGAAAAAAGCGAATCAGCTTTTTCAAATGCATACCGGCAGGACCCCGCAGGCCTTTGTCTATCCTTACGGAGCTGTCAGCGAGGGGAGCCGGGAGCTGCTGAAAGAACTGGGATTTGAGGCGGCGATGGACTGTGAAGAAAAAATCAATGTCATCCACTCCTCCGAAGACCTGTTTTCTCTGCATCGTTTTCTGCGCCCGCCGGAGCTGTCTTCCGCTCATTTCTTTGAGCGGATCCTGAAAACCTGATCATAATGATTCTGATGGAGGTTGCCCTATGCCGAAAGTGTTTTTGAGTCCGTCCACGCAGGAATATAACCCCTATGCCGACGGCGGCACGGAAGAATATTATATGAACTTAGTGGCTGATGCGATGGAGCCGTATCTGACCGCATCGGGGGTGGAATATGCCCGCAACGACCCCTCCGGCACGGTGAATGATTCCGTTGCCCTTTCCAACGCTTCTCCCGGTGAGCTTCACCTGGCGCTTCATTCCAATGCCGCCCCGCCTTCCCTGAGCGGAAAACTGACCGGTGCGGATATCTATTATTTTACCGGCTCCGAGGCAGGCCGTCGGGCGGCGGAATTGTTTGCGGAAAACTACCGCCGTCTGTACCCGTACCCGGAAAAAGTCCGGGTACGCCCCACCCGAGACCTGATCGAGCTGCGGCGCACCAAAGCCTCGGCCATCCTGATCGAATGCGCCTATCACGACAACCCGGAAGAAGCCCGCTGGATCCGGGAAAACATCGGAGAAATGGGCGAAAACTTTGCCCGTTCGGCGGTGGAATATGTGGGGGCGAGCTTTCGTCAGCCGCAGGACGTGCGCTATGGAATCGTTGCCACCGAAAGCGGCTCTCTCCGCCTGCGGACGTCTCCTTCATTGGATGCGGCAGTGCTGGCCGTCATCCCTAAAGGGACCCGCCTGCCCCTGCTCGGAGAAGACGGAGCATTCTACCTGACCCGCTTTGCAGGAAAAGAAGGCTATGCCGCTAAAGAATATATCCGCCCGGAATCCTGAGGGTCGGTTTCGTGCCGGAAAACGGGCTTCTTTTGTGCCGCTGAGGAAAGCCCGGCCATGATAAGATGCGGATGGGGTAGGTGCCTATGGAATCTATGACCGGCTGGGCGTGTGCCCTGATTGTTTGCGCCCTGATGGCGTCCCTGACGGATTGGCTGACACAGGACACCTCTTTGTCCCGCACCGTTCGGTTTGTGCTCGGAGGTTTTTTGCTGTGTGCGCTGGTGTTTCCGATGGGCAGCGCCGTGCGGGAAGCCGGGGCAGCGCTTTCCTCGTTTTCTGAAGTCCCGCGCGAACCGGAGCTGCCGGATATGACGAAGCTGGAAAAGGAGGTCCTGAAAGAAAAACTGAGCGAAGGCGTCCGGGAGGCGCTGTCACAGGAGGGAATCTATCCGGAGTCAGTGGAGGTGGAACTGACTGTGACAGACACCGGCGATATCACCCGCCTGAAGGCGGCGGTGGTGCTTCCGGAGGATGCGGCTCTCTCCTGTCTGCGGGCTGAGACGCTGCTGCGGGACCATCTCGGGATGGAAGCAGAGGTCACTCACACCTGAAACCCATTCATGAACGGAAAGGAAAAGACCATGAAAAGACATCGTTTGCGGAAAGGATTCTTTCCGGTGTTGCTGGTGCTCCTGTCGTTTGCGTCTGCCCTGCCGGTGCAGGGGGCTTCCCCGGAAAAGAGTGTGTCAGAGCGCCAGCAGGAGATAGCCGGCTGTGACCGTATCTACACCTCCCTTCCTCCGGAAACACAGCGCTTGCTGCAGGAAATGGGTATCTCCTCCGATTCCTTCCTTTCCTCTCCCGCCCCTTCTCCTGTGCAGGTGACACAGGTAATCGGGGAGGGACTGAGAGAAAACAGCCAGACCCCGCTTTCGGCGGCGATTTCCTGCTTTGGGATGGTGCTGCTGCTGGCGATGGTCAAAAGTGCCGGTCTGTTTGGAGAAAAACCGGCGCTGTCCCGCATGACGAGCGGGGTAGGAGCACTGTGCACGGCTTCGGCAGTGCTGCTGCCGCTGTGCGGGGTCATCGAGCAGGCCGGTGAGGTGCTGCAGGGAGCTTCGGGCTTTATGCTGCTGTACGTCCCGATCCTATCGGGGCTGACCGCTTCTGCCGGAGCCGGGCAGACCGCCCTTTCCTATTACACCTTCGTCACCGCTGCCGGGGAAGTGATTTCCTTTCTTTCCGCTCAGGTATTTTTGCCGCTGATGAAGGTTTTTTTCGGGCTTTCCATCACCTCTGCCATTTCTCCGCAGCTTCACATCAGCGGCCTTTGCCGCCAAATATACGACTGCGCCAGACAGCTTCTCACCTTCGGGATGAGTATTTTCGTCACGATTTTGACAGCGCAAACCCTGATTTCTTCGTCGATGGACCGTGTCAGCCAGCGCACGCTGCGGTTTATGATGTCCTCGTTCGTCCCGGCGGTGGGTTCTCTGCTCGGAGATACCCTCACTTCCTTCAGCGGGAGTCTGGAAATGCTCAAAACCGGAGCCGGGGTGTTTGTAATGATCGCAGCGGGCTGTCTGTTTCTGCCTGTGCTGATCTCCTGCACCATTTGGCGGGTGCTGCTGAACCTGCTGTCCGGTGTGTCGGACCTGATGGGGGAGGGGGACCTCAAACCGATCTTTGACACTGCCTCCACCGTCCTCGCCTTTTTGACCGCCCTGCTGCTGAGCGTCCTGATGGTTTTCTTTATTACGACCCTCATCCTCCTGCTGGTGGGGAGAGCCGCCGGTGGCGGCTCAAATTAGGAATTGAGCAGGAGCGGAAGGTCGTTCTTCTGACTTTACTTTTTTGAATGGCTGCAAGGCCTCTGATATGGTTTACTGTCCTGCCCGGGGGGCTGTCGTGAAGAGAAAGGTCTTCTCCCACCGGAAACGCCGCCGCTGGTTTGAAAAAGGTGGACGAAAACTTTCCCTCCTTTGCAAAAATTTTTAAGTGCAAGTTTTTTGGAAGGGGGTCCGGGGGAGAATCCCCCGGCTACGGGTGCAGCGTCACGCTGCTG
>CACYCG010000045.1 GCA_902772855.1 uncultured Ruminococcus sp. | reverse complement strand
TATGTGGTCTATATCGTGATAGACCTTGTGCGCCTGTTTAGCTGAGGCGTCGAAATATAACCCCCCTGCCGTGAAAGCGGCGGGGGGGTTTTGAGCATCTGTCCGGGGTCAGGGGTAGATGCGGGTTTGGTTTGTCCGGAGAGGCAGTCAGATCCATTTCCGGATCGGCTCATAAAAAAGGGTCGCAGCGCCGGTGTCCAAAACGATGCGGGTTTGCACAAAATGCGGAACCGAGAATCCTTCCGGGACAAAATACTGCGTCAGCTGCGGAACGGCTGCTAAAGACTGATGTCCGCTTCCCCTCCCGTTTCCCGGTCAAAGAGCAGAGGGACCCGTTCCCCCTTCCGGGGAAGGGGGCAGGGGGATGGGAGAAACCTTTGCCAACGAATTAAAATGCCCCCGAAGGCCGACCCGCAGCAGCGGGAGCGTTCGGGGGCAGAATTGTTTTGGTCAGGGGTCGAGGTGCTCGTATACGGACGGGCAGTGCCGCAGGATCGTTTCCTGCAGGCGCAGAAAATCCTCAAAAGCGGCAGGTTTGTCGGAGGGGTTGCGCAGGATGGCGGCGGGGTGGAACATGGCGGTCATAATGACCCCGCCCTTCCGGAAATAGCGGCCGTGCTCCCGGGTGATGCGCAGGTCCGGCTTGATGATGCGGCAGGCGGCGATGCGCCCTAAACACACCACGATTTCCGGCTGAAGGATCCCGAACTGCTGCCGCAGCCACGGCAGACAGCGGTCCTGCTCCACGGGGAGGGGGTCCCGGTTGTGCGGGGGGCGGCATTTGACGATATTGGCGATGTAGGCGTTTGTTCGGCGGTCTAAGTCGATGGCCGCCATCATTTTGTCGAGCAGCCTTCCGGCGGCGCCCACAAACGGCTCGCCGTACAGATCCTCGTATTCTCCCGGGCCTTCCCCGATGAACAGCACCCTGGCGTCTGCCGGGCCGACGCCGAACACCACCTGCCGCCGCTGGGCAGACAGGGGGCATTGTGAGCACCGCAGGCATTCTTCCCGCAGGGCATCCAATTGTTCCTGACGGCTGTGCATACCGCTCCCTCCTTTGGCGCTCCCGAAAACGGTTTCGGGGGCGTTATTTCTTTTTGGATTTGGTTTTGGTGTTAGCGGCAGCGTTTCTTCTGCCGAGGAAGATCACAGCCGCGCCCGCAGCGATCAGCCCCCCGCCGAGAGTCAGCCAGCCCCACAGGGGCATTCCCGAAGGGGAGGGACTTTCTTCCGGGGCGGGAGCGCTTTGTGCGGAGACTTCCGAAACGATCACAGCGGAGGAAACGGATTCTTCCGCAGCGATCGACAGCACAGCGGAATAATCGGAAAGGATATCCGGCAGGACTGTCCCGGTCAGAGAGGTATTCTGCTGGCAGAGATAGCGTGCCCGCAGTTCGATGGGGGTGCCGATGCGAAGGGTGGGAGAGCCGGAGCGCTCCTGCAGGGCGGTGCCAAGCTCCAGCAGGGCGATGGTCATGTCGCCGGTGGTGGCGCTGCTGCCGCCGGTCAGTTCCTGCCACTCTTCCCCGGGCAGCCGCACCTCCCACTGTACCCGCACAACGCCGTCGGCGCTGCGGATCCGGGTGATGGCGGTGGCCAGGGAATCAGGCACCGTCAGGGTGCAGACAAGCTGCGGAAAGCCGCCGAATTCTTCCTCTGCGTAGCGCAGGCCGGAGATGTCCGGGGCGGGGAGGGTCTCTTTGGTCAGGGGTTCGGTTTCGCTTCCTTCCTTTCCGTAGGCGGCGGGGGAGGACCAATCGCTGAAGAAATACTGCTTTGTTTCCCCGCTGTCGGAGGGCAGGGAAGCGGTCACGGCCCAGCGCACCCGCACATAGGCGGTGTGCACGGAATAATCGATGAAGAGGTTTTTCGTGCTGGTGTCTTCTTCCTCATGGTCGAGGAAGGAATATTGGTCTTCCGTGAGCTGCTGCTGCACGCCGGGGGTCAGGCCGCTGCCGTAAAACCAGGCGGATTCCTCCCCCGGGGCATCCGGGTTGACTTCCCCGCTGCGGAGGATCCACATTTCGTTGACGGTTTTCGGGTCCGCCCAGCCGTTTAAGGTATCCCAGCTGCTGACACGGGCCACGCCGTCGGCATCCACGCCAATGCCGTGGGTGTCGTCCCCGTCCCAGAAGGCGGTGTAATGCCAGCCCTTTTCCGGGTCGTCAATCGCCCAGTCGATCTGCGCCGCCACGGACAGGTCGGAAAACCCGGTGCTCTCCCGAAGCGCTTTCAGGGTTTCTTCTTTTGTTTTGCTGTCGCTGTATTTTCCCAGCCATTGACACATACTGTCGTTCATGGAATAGTCTGCCTGCATCGTTGTAAGCGTGTCTCCGCCTTCCCACCACACCAGGGATACGTGAGAAGGTGCTTCCAGCACAAACGGAAGCGCTGTTTCCGGCGCGCTGATTTCTGCCGCCGCCGCCGTCAAAGGGCCTCCCGCTATCACCGCCGCCCCCAGCATTCCCGCTATCCATCGTTTTATCATACTAATCCCGCTCCTTTCAGCTTCTATTATAGCACATTTCCACCGCCGGGGGAAACCTTTTTTCCGGGGCGGCTCTTCCGGGGCAGCTTTTCCGGGGCGGCTCTTCCGGGGGAAACCTTTTTTGAAAAAAAGGTTATCCCCCGGGCCCCCTTCCAAAAAACTTACTAATAAAAGAAAGGGCAGGTATTCCGAACACCTGCCATAGAACAGCCTGATTATTTCTTATCTATTCTTTATTACCTGAGCCGCCGCTGCCGCCGCCGCTGGTTTGCAAGACTTTTGGCGTCTTCTTTAAGTTCAAGCCCCGGAAGGGGGTCCGGGGGAGAATCCCCCGGAACCGGGGTGCAGCGCCGCCGCTGCCGCCGCCGCTGCCGCTGGTCCATTCTTGACTCTGTGAAATAGGTATGATACAATACTATTGTTGTATTTGCGGATGATCCGGACCGATTCCGTGGAACGGGGAGGCGGGGGACGCTGCCCGGGACAGGGAAAGGGCCAAAAGGAAGTGTAACGTGATGATAGAACTCTATTATAAGCCCTCTCCCACCTTGCAGCGGAAGCTGATGGGAGAGCGCCCGGAGGACGAGGGGCTTGTCCGCATTTTTTACCGCCCGACCCCCGCAGTGCAGCGCCGCCTGATAGAAGCGGCGCAGCGAAAGAGGGAAAAGCTCCTGCTGCGGGATTTTCAGTTTGTGACCGGGGGCGGGGAAGCGGTGCTGATGAAATACACTGGGCAGGCCGAAGAAGTGACGATTCCCGAGAGCTTTGAAGGGAACGCCGTCACCTCCATCGGCCCCGGGGCGTTTGCGGGCTGCGGAAACCTGCGGCACCTGACCATTCCCGCCGCCGTCAGAACCATAGCCCCCATCGCTTTCCGGGGGCTGAAAGAATTAACTCTCCACGCTCCTTTGGGCAGCCGGGCCGAGCAGTTTGCACAGGAGAGGAAGATCGCCTTTGAAGCGCTGCCGGCTGAGCAGCCCGCCGCCGCAGAAGCCCCTGCCGTTTCCTGCCCCCCGGAAACGGAGTTTGAAACAGAAGCGCTTGAAGACGGGACCCTGTCGATCAAAAAATATAAGGGCAAAGCGGATGCCGCGGCAATTCCTCCGGTCATTCAGGGAAAGCGGGTGACGAGCATTGGAGAGAGAGCGTTTTCCGGCTGCACAAGCCTCACCTCCGTCATCATCCCAGAGGGCGTGACGAGCATTGGGGATGAGGCGTTTGAGAACTGCACAAGCCTGACCTCCGTCACCATCCCGGCCAGCGTGACGAGCATTGGGTTTGGGGCGTTTGATAACTGCACAGGCCTCACCTCCATCACCATCCCGAACAGCGTGACGAGCATCGGGCTTGGGGCGTTTATTGACTGCACAAGCCTGACCCTCCACGCCCCAGCGGGCAGCCGGGCGCAGCAGTTTGCGCAGGAGTGGAAGATAGCGTTTGAAGCGCTGGCAGTGCCGGCCGCTCCGGCCGCAGAAGCCCCCGCCGTCAGCAAACAGCCCGCCTACACCCCGGAAACGGACTTTGAAACGGAAGCTCTTGCAGACGGGACCCTGACCATCAAAAAATATAAAGGGAAGGGCGCTTCCGTTCTGATTCCCCCGGTCATTCAGGGCAAGCGGGTGACGGGCATCGGAGAGAAGGCGTTTGAGGACTGCAAAAACCTCACCTCCGTTACCATTCCGGACAGCGTGACGAGCATCGGAAACGGGGCGTTTCCCGGCTGCAAAAACCTCACCTCCGTTACCATTCCGGACAGCGTGACGAGCATTGGCAAGTGTGCGTTTACAGGCTGCACGAGCCTTTCTTCCATCACCATCCCGGACAGTGTAACGAGGATCGGAGAGAGGGCGTTTTGCGACTGCACGAGCCTTCCTTCCGTCACCATCCCGGACAGCGTGACGAGCATTAAAGATGGGGCGTTTTCCGGTTGCACGAGTCTTGCTTCCCTCACTGTTGACCCCGCCAATCCAAAGTTTGTATCCGAAAACGGGATTCTCCTGAACAAAGAGCGCAGCACCCTCATTTGTTATCCCGCCGGAAAAAATGAAACCCACTTTTCCATCCCGAACAGTGTGACGAGCATTGGAGATTGGGCGTTTTACGGCTGCACAAGCCTCACCTCCGTCACCATC
>CACYCG010000044.1 GCA_902772855.1 uncultured Ruminococcus sp. | reverse complement strand
TTTCAGGTGCCGCAGCTTACCGTGGCCGCTTCTGCTGTCGACATGGCCCGGCGCTATCCCGATAAGATCGGCGCCGCCATCTGGGTGAAACCCTTCACCGAAACCCCCGACGAACCCCTGCGCCGGCTGATCCGGGAAAATCGGCCCCTCATCAAAGCCATGAAGATCCACCCCTTCCATTCCACCGTCCCCTTTGACGACCCCCGCACCGAAGCCTACCTGCGGTTAGCCGCCGAGTGGGAGCTTCCCATCGTAACGCATACCGGCGGGTCGGACGCCGCCGCCTGCATTCGAGTGTTCCGCATGGCCAAAAAGCATCCGGAGCTTTCCTTTGTCATGGTGCATATGGGGCTGGGAACGGACCACCGGGAAGCGGAAGACCTTATCGGGCAGCTTCCCAACCTGTACGGCGACACCACCTGGGTGCCGATGGAGCACGCTGTGCGGTTCATCCGGCGCTGGGGCCCGGAAAAGCTCCTCTTCGGCAGCGACAACCCCATCGACGGCAAAAACACCTACCGGGAAAACTCCTACGGGCAGCGCTCTATCTATCAGGATTATTTCCACGTCCTCCCCACGCTGATCTCCGATGACGCCTATCAGGCGCTGATGTACCGCAACGCACAGCGGCTGTTTTCCATCGACCTTCCTTCTTCTCAAACAAACTGACCCCATACAAACAGACCCGGTCAAAAGGCCGGGTCTGTTATTTTATCGGCTGATGCGCCGCACTTCTTCGAGGATCTGTGAGACCCCCCGCTGCGGCGTGAACACCGAAGGAGCCACCCGCACGGCGCCGGTCTGCAGCGTTCCCATCGCTTCATGCGCGCAGGGGGCACAGTGCAGCCCCGCCCGCACGGCGATGCCCCGCTGCTGCAGGCGGGCGGCCGTTTCCTCGCTTTCCATTCCCTCCACCACAAACGACAGCACCGGAACCGCATACGCCTGCGTGGGGGGCGGCGTCAGCAGACGCACGCCGGGAATGGTCTTTAGCCCCTGATAGAGCTGCCGGATCCAGTTCATTTCCGAAGCAAAGATCTTTTCCGGCTTTCGGGCATTTACAAAGTCAATGCCCGCCTTCAGGCCGAGGATCCCGCTGTAATTGGCGGTGCCGCTTTCGTAGCGGTCCGGAAGCTCCTCCGGCTGCTCCAAAGAATGGGACCCGCTTCCGGTTCCGCCCTCTGTCAGCGCACGGGGGAGCGCACTGCCCGAAAGCAGCAGCAGCCCGATCCCCATCGGGCCGTACAATCCCTTATGCCCCGGCACACACACCATGTCATACCCGTCCTTCATCGAAAGCGGCAGCACCCCGGCGCTTTGGGCCGCATCGGTGAGAAAGAGCAGGCCGTAGGCATGGGCCAGCGCACACAGCCGCTCGATCGGCAGCCGGATGCCCCACACATTGGAAGCGTGCATGGCGGCGATCAGGCGGGTGCGGCCGTTGATGCTTTTTCGGAAAGCGTCCACCGTGCGGTCGTCGTCCCCTGGGAAAACCGCCGCCCGGGTGAAGCTGACGCCCGATTTTTGCAGGGCTGTCAGCGGCCGCATGACGGCATTATGCTCCAGCGAGGACACCACCACATGGTCGCCCGGCTGCAGCGTTCCCTTCAGCGCCAGATTCAGAGAATAGGTGCAGCCGGGAGTGAATATCACCCGGCTTTCATCGGACATTCCAAAAAAATCGGCAGCCGTCCGGCGGGCTTCATACACCTGCCTTGCCGCCTCCATCGAAGCGGGATAGCCGCTTCGGCCGGGGTTGGCCCCCGACTGCACCGCCCGCTGCACCGCCTGCACCACCTGCGGCGGCTTGGGGCGGGTGGTGGCGGCGTTGTCTGCATACAGCATATCAGGCGCCCCCTTTCCAGAGGGTGAAACGGATCCCGTTTTCCCGCAGCAGCGAAAACGCCTCCTCCTGCACGGAAGTCGGAAACCGCAGAATATATCCACAGCTTTTCTTGTCGTCATGCTTCTGGGCTTTGGCCATTTCAGAAGAAATCCCTCGGGAGGAGAGCAGCCTTTGCCCCCGCATGGCATGGGTTACAGAGCCGATAAAAACCGTTGTCCGGCTCATAAAGGTCACCTCCCTGTTTTATTCTATCCTATGCGCCCTGCGCGCCGGAGGTTACCCTTCCCTTTGTCTGGACTGGCCGGAAAAACGCAGAAATCAATCATACTCAAAGCAAAAAAGCGTGCGGCCCCTGAGCGGTTCCACACGCAGCTTATACAGATTTGATGTATTCGGCGATCTCTTCGATCCGGCAATCCAGTATTTCACACAGACGGTTCAGCGTATAGGTGCTGACATCCGCATTTTTCCGCAGGCGGTCCAGCTGGCCGTTGCTGATATTGTATTCTTTGATCAGCCGATACTGAGAGATATGCTTTTCTTTCATCGTGACCCACAGCCTGTCATACACGATCACCAAATCGCCCCCCTTTCCAGAATATCGACCAAATGCCTATGGGATAGTATAAAATATAGCTGATATATTGACAATAGCCCGTATTCGGTCTATAATTGACATTGACCGAATACGGGCTATATTCTTCTTATGGAGGGGTACGAATGGAATATGAAGCACTGCTGAAGTATATGGAAAGGGTCGTGGAACTGGAAAAAGAAAAATATGTAATGATTTTCGTAAAAGCAAAAATGGAAGCTCAGTTGCATAACCTGACACACAGACTTGAACGTATAGTAAATGACTATGCAGTAAGGCATATGCCTACTCCACCAACATCTTTTCCTCCGACATCTCCTCCGACATCACCAGAGGAATTCAATAAAGCTGCAAATACGTCCGATTTACTTTATCCTGGATTATTGCTTGGAATAACAGCATGGTGTTTTTTATCTGGTTTTTATAACATTTGGAATATTGTAGGATGGATCATGCTTGCTCTTGGAGTAATAGGAGTTTTTTTCACTGTAAAATGCTACAAATACATCAAGCAAAAAGCGAATGATAGAAACAAGAAATATTATGACGAAGTATATGTAAAGTCCTTTCAAAAGTTTCAAGAGGCCGAGAAGGACGCTAAGAATTCCTATGCAGAAGCACTCAAACAGTATGAAGAATCAGTAGAATTGTATCGGATGCAGAAAATGCAACAATCAAAAATCCTTTCGGAGCAAACAAAGCAGATGCAAGATTTTATTCAAAAAACCGAAGCTCTGCTAACGGAATACTATCGTAAAAATATCATTCCGGAAAAATACCAACATGATTTGGTTGCCGTCTGTATGTTTTACGATTACCTGAAAAACGGACGAACCCGCTCGATAACCATAACGTCCGGGGATCCGGGTGCTGTCAATTTGTTTGAGGAAGATAAAAAGCATCAGCAGATCATGACGCAGATGGGAGCCATCATGAATAATCTGGACTCCATTCGGCACAATCAGGGCGTGCTTTATCGTACTTTGGAAGAAGGCCGCCGGGAGCAGGCACAGCTTCTTTCTTCCATGAACGAGAGTATGATAGCCGTGCAAACACAAACGGCTTACTCCAACTATCTGCTGGAAATCAACAATAAACAAAATCAATACCGCAACGATCTGTTGGACGATATTTTTAGGTAAGTCTTACGGCTGTTCAGGGTGTCAGATGAGGCCCTGAGCAGCCGTTTTCCATGAAAGAGGAACCCCCCTCGGCTCAGAACATAGCGAAGAATGCTGTTCTATGGCAGGTTTTCCGGAATACCTGCCCTCTCTATCATTCGTAAGTTTTTAGGAAGGGGGTCCGGGGGATAACCTTTTTTTCAAAAAAGGTTTCCCCCGGGGGCACTGGCTTTTTTTCAAAAAAACAGTTGATAAAATAAAAGGATATGGTACAATAAATATAGTCCCCTGCGGGGGGAGCGGAGCGCTGCAAAAGAAGAGGTGAGGTCCCTTGTGGGAAACCGTTGTTTCCATGTATTATTCCTTTATCGCACTGATGATGACCTTCAAAGCCACCGATGTGCTGGATATTGTCATCGTTTCTTTCATTATCTATAATCTCATCAAGATCATGCGGGAAACCAGAGCGGAGCAGTTAGTGAAGGGCATTGGCATTATTCTGATCGCCTTTGCCGTTTCCAGCATTTTCAACCTGAAAATGCTCAACACCCTGTTCACCTCCTTTTTTCAGTTTTCCGTGTTGGCGGTCCTCATCGTCTTCCAGCCGGAGCTTCGCAGTGCCTTGGAGCATATCGGCCGCAGCAAGATCGGAAAATACTGGAACGGTCTCACCGCCGCCACAATGGAAGAGGAAAAAACCCGGCAGGTGCGCCGCTGCATCAACAGCGTGGTGGAAGTGGCCAACAACTTCCAGAAATCCAAAACCGGCGCCCTCATCGTTTTTGAGCGCCGCACCAAATTGGGAGAGATCATCGACACCGGCACCATTATAGACGCCGAGCCATCTGTTCCGATGATCGGAAACGTCTTTTTCAATAAAGCCCCGCTCCATGACGGAGCGATGATCATCCGGGACGGGAAGGTCCATGCCGCCGGCTGTATCCTCCCCCTCACCAAAAACAACAGCATCAGCTCCGACCTGGGCACCCGGCACCGGGCGGCGCTGGGCATCAGCGAAAACAGCGACGCCATTGTGGTGGTGGTCTCGGAGGAGACCGGCACCATCTCTATCGCCAAAAACGGCATCATTTCCAGAAACTACACCCGTGAAACCTTGAGCATGACGCTGGAGGAAGAACTTATTCCGAAAGAACCGGAAAAAACCGACCGCATTCCGATCATTCCGGGCATTATAAAGGGGAAGAAAAATGAAAGGCAAAAAAAATAAGTTCAGCATCAGCAAATTGTTTTATAACAATAAGTTCGTCATGGTGTTTTCCATTTTGGTTGCCTTCGGGATCTGGCTGATGATTTCTTCCACGTCGCAGGAGGTCACCATTTTCACCGTCACGGACATTCCCATCACCCTGCCCCAGCTCGGGGATGACCTGCAGTTTTTCAACGCGGAAGGCCGCACGGCGGAAGTGAAGATCTCCGGAAATGCCCTGGTCGTTGCGGGCGTCAATAACAGCGATATCTACATCACCGCCGCCGACACCAGCTTCATCACCACCCCCGGCAAATACAAGGTCAGCCTTGTTCCGAAAAAGGTGGGCATCAAAACCGATTACACCTTTGAATCCACTGTGTCCCCCACCACAATAGAGGTCTATGTGGACCGCTTTGCCGAAAAGGAAATCCCCATTTCGGATAAAATTGAAGTGGGAACAGTCGGAAAGGATTATTACGTCTCCGGCACCCAGCTTTCCCGCCAGTCCGTCATCGTCCGGGGCGCAGAAAGCATTCTCAATACCATCGCCACCGCCAATGCGGAATATTCTCTTCAGGAAGAACTCACCAAAACCACCAAGGTGGAAGCCCCCATCGTCTTCCGGGACAGCGACGGTCAGGAGATTTCTATGGAATACATCACCTCCGAAGAACATTCCGTCACGGCAACGGTCCCGATCCTGAAAATCCTTCAGGTCCCCGTGGTTCCCACTTTCACCAACGCCCCCAGCGCCTTTGCGCCGACCGACAGCATTATGACCATCACCCCCTCCACCGTGCAGTTAGCGGTTCCGGAGGATACCGTGAACGACATCAAGGAAATCTCCACTTCCCCGATCGATATGTCCGCCGTCAACTACCGGAATTATTCTGTGGACGCCGAACTGAACCTGCCGGCCGGGGTCAAGAACCTTAACCAGGTCACCTCCGCCAATATCTCCTTCCAGGTCAGCGCCCTGGCGACCAAAAAGATCGACATCACCAATTTCATGATCGTCAACGAAGGCACTAACCGGAAAACAACCGTTCCCAGCAAATCCCTTGAAGTGACCCTCATCGGAGAGCGAAGCCAGATCTCTTCCCTGACCGCCGACAACATCACCGCTGTGATCGATATGTCCAGCAAAAACAGCGTGGTCGGCTTTGTGGAAATGCCGGTAACGGTGAATGTCAACAGCAAATACCCGCTGTGCTGGGTCTACGCTACCTACACGGTGGCGGTCAACGTCGTCGACACGACCATCACCCCGGAGGAATCTTCCTCCGATTCCTGAGCCCCCCAAAAACACTTCAGCCGCACCCTCCGGAACACCGGACAGTGCGGCTGATTTTTTATGGTTTTATAAGGGAGCGGCTTTTTGTTCTTTTGGGGCCGTCAGGAGAAACCGTCTGATGCGAACGGTCTTTTGCTTGCTTTCCACAAAGCGGTCCTGCGTGGTTTCGGGCAGACCCCCGCATTTGAGGATCACCCGCTGAGAGCCGATATTCTCTGCGTCAGCATCAATTCGCACCCGGTCATACCCCCGGGAAAACAAAAACGCTGTCACGCACCGGCAGGCTTCCGTCATATAGCCGCGGTTCCAGAAGGCCCTCCCCAGACAATAGCCGATTACCGGCACCCCGTCTTCATAACCGATCACGTCGATCCCGCCGATCAGGGTACCCTCGTTTTTCAGCTCGATCGCAAAATTGAACCGCTCGGGCGCTTCATATTCCTTTTCCCACAAAGCAAGAATATACTTTGTGGTCTCGATGGACCCCACGTCAGATATTTCGTCACTTCCGGGTCGCTCGCCCAGCCATGGAACATAGCAGGCGCATCATCAGCACAGAACGGGCGCAGCAAAAGCCTCTCCGTTTCCAATGTCTTTTTCATGTCGTTCTCCCGTTTCCCGTTCGGGGGCCTTAGTTGCTTTCCGATTTCTGGATATACCTCAGGTATTCATCGGCGTTGGTATACAAAAATGTCACCAGCGCCGTCATCCCCATCTTGGAAGCTAAGGAGCTGACCGCTCCGATATCTTTCATATCGCATTGATTCAGTTTGCGGAGTTTATTGATCTGAACTTTTACAAAAAAACTAATCATATACTTTCCTCTGATCTGTTATGAAATGATAGGTTCTGAAAGATCCTGATCTCGGAAACAAATACCAGCAAAAAGCCGCCGGAAGCCGTTTCCAGTCCCGGACAGCCCCCTTTATCGCCTGCTTTGACTAAGGCAAAACGCTTACACCAGCGCTTCGATCCGTTTGGCCAGCCCTTCCGCATCCAGTCCGTATTCCGCTAAAAGCCCCAGAGCCGGACCGCTGTGGCCGAATGTGTCTTCAATGCCGATCCGGTACACCGGCACCGGGCAGCCTTCCGCCGTGACCGCCGCCACTGCTTCTCCCAGGCCGCCGATGATGTTGTGTTCTTCCACGGTAATGATCTTTCCGGTTTCCCGCGCTGCTTTCAGAACGATCTCCTTGTCCAGCGGCTTAATGGTGTGGATGTTGATCAGCCGGGCGGAAATGCCCTTTTCCTTCAGCGCACGCACCGCCTTGAGGGCCTCATTGACCACCAGACCGGTTGCGATCACCGTAACGTCGGTTCCTTCTTCGAGGGTAATGCCCTTGCCCAGCTCAAAATGGTAGGTTTCCGGATCGTTGAAGCTCTCGATCGCCAGACGGCCGAGCCGGATGTAGACCGGCCCCTGATAGGCATACGCCGCTTTGACCGCTTCCACCATTTCATAATGGTCCGCCGGATTCAGAACGACCATGCCGGGGATCGTCCTCATCAGCGCCAGATCCTCACAGCACTGATGCGTTGCGCCGTCTTCGCCCACGGTAATGCCCGCATGGGAACCGGCGATCTTAACGTTGAGGTGGGGGTAGCCCACGGAGTTTCTCACCTGCTCATAGGCCCGTCCGGTGGCGAACATCGCAAAGGAAGCCGCAAAGGGAACTTTTCCGGCCGCCGCCAGACCCGCCGCCACGCCGATCATATTCGCTTCGGCGATGCCGCAGTCAAAGAAGCGGTCCGGGAAGGCCTTTTTGAAAATTTCCGTTTTGGTGGCCGCTGCCAGATCGGCATCGAGCACTACAATATCGTCATGTTCTTTTGCCAGCTCGCAAAGAGCCAGTCCAAAGCTCTCTCTGGTTGCGATTTTTTTCATTTCTGCCATGATTATGCCTCCAATGCTTTCAGCTGGGCGCTGAGCTCGTCCATCGCCTTGCGATATTCGTCTGCGTTCGGCGCTTTGCCGTGCCAGCCAACCTGATCTTCCATATACGACACGCCCTTGCCCTTGACGGTTCTGGCGATGATGACGGTGGGTTTGCCCTTGACCGTTCTGGCCTTGGCAAAAGCCGCTTCCATTTCTTCAAAATCATGACCGTTGATCGTCAGCACTTCCATGCCGAAGGCGGCAAACTTTTCTTCCAGATGATCCAGTCCCGCAACGTCTGCAACGTTTCCATCGATCTGCAGGCCGTTGTAATCCACCATCAGGCAGAGGTTATCGAGCTTCATGTGAGCGGCAAACATCAGCGCTTCCCACACCTGACCTTCTTCGCATTCCCCATCTCCCAGCATCGCATACACCCGGTAGGCCTCACCGCTGAGCTTTCCGGCCAGCGCCATGCCGCAGGCGGCGGAGATTCCCTGTCCCAAAGAGCCGGAGCTCATGTCCACGCCGGGGGTGTTTTTCATGTCCGGATGCCCCTGAAGCATAGCGCCGATGTGCCGCAGAGATTTGATCTCCTCGGTCGGGAAAAAGCCTTTCAGCGCAAGCGCCGCATACAGCGCCGGACAACAATGGCCTTTCGACAGGACAAACCGATCCCTTCCCGGAGCCTTCGGCTGAGAGGGGTCTGTGTTCATTTCCCGGAAGTACAGATAGGTCATCATATCCGCTGCCGATAAAGAGCCGCCCGGATGACCGGATTTTGCGTTGAACACCCCTTCGATCGTCCACAGCCTGACCTGACAGGCCGTTTTCTTCAATTCTAAAAGTTCTGACTTGTCCATTCTGTTCCTTATCCTCCGATTCTTTTGATGTTGGGTTTATCTGGGGAAAAAACCGCTTTCTGCACATTGTCATTATAGCACATGGCTTCCAAACGGTATTTCTTTCAAAGAACTAAAAACGCTTCACTGTTTTTTGCCCGGCTCCCCGCCATCGCCGAGATCCAGCGGGCGATCGAGGGTATCCACCAAATCTCTGGTGCGGGTTCCCTCCCGCCGGGGCGCATAATAGGTGCCGACGGATTCATACCGGCGGCGTCTTCCCAGAACCAGCACGATGACGATCAGCAAGACCCCGGCCACGATCATTCCGATGCCGGCCGCCAAATACACCCAGCGGTCATCGCTTTGGGAAGTGTCTTCTTTGATGGCGGCAAAATCGTCATCGACTTTGCCGTCCGGGGTGCTGCTCATGTCCGCCTGAAGCTGCGACCAGTCCTTCAGCGTCATCTCGGACGTATCCACCGATACATCGCCTTCCACCGGGGAAGGCTCGTGGGAATCGTCACGGGAAGGCTCCGCCGTTTCCGACTGCGGCTCGGACCATTCCGGCTCGGGGGAAGGCTCCGGCTCCGGCTCCGGGGAAGGCTCGGGTTCGGGTTCCGGTTCCGGGGAAGGCTCCGGCTCCGGTTCGGGTTCTGGTTCGGGCTCCGGCTCAGGGGAAGGTTCGGGTTCCGGCTCGGGTTCCGGGGAAGGCTCCGGTTCGGGCTCCGGTTCCGGTTCCGGTTCGGGTTCCGGGGAAGGCTCCGGTTCCAAAGACGGCTCCTCAGAAACCACCGCCGGTGATTCTTCCGGAACAGCCTGCACCGTCAGCAAACCGGCTGCCGGCATAGACGTCCACAGGATGGCCGCCGCCAGCAAAGCCCCCACACGTTTTTTCAGCTCCACACCAATTACCTCCTGCCAATACAGCGGCATTTTGCGGGAAAACTCCCCTGCAAAGCCGTTTCATTCGGTTTTATCATAGCATATTTTCCTGTTCTTTGACAGCTTCCGCACAGAAATTCTGCTTATTCATCGGATAATTCGCTGTCAGGGAAATTTTACTGTATAAAATCACGGAGCATTTTCCGGGATCAGGCGTGAAAGCAGCATTTCAAAGGCGATGCCGTCCTGCGGGGGGATCTGCAGTTCTTCCGACAGACGGATCCCGTCCGCCACAAAAGCCGCCGCCTTATGCACCGAATTCCGCAGATCTCTCCCGCAAACGGCGTCCGCCGCCACCACGGAAGCAAACACATCCCCGGTCCCGGCCCGGCGGGGACCCGCCAGCGGCTGAGAAAAATATTCGCAGTCTCCGCTGCGCCTGCGGATAAAGGTGCCGATTTCCCCGTTCTGCTCCACGCCGGTAATAATAATATCCTTTTCCTTTTGCCCGGAAAGGGTTTCCGCCAGCGCCTGCAGCTCCTGAAGGGAACAAAGATCTGCCCGGTACGGCACTCCGGCCAGAATGCACGCTTCCGTCACATTCGGAGTCAGCACGTCGGCCCGCTGCGCCAGCCGTACCAATTCCCGGCACAGGCGGGGCGTGAGGGTGTCGTAGGTTTTGCCGTCATCTCCCATCACCGGATCCACGATCACCACCGTGTCCGGCCGGGCAAAGCGGCGAATGAAATCCAGCACGATCTCCACCTGTTCATAGGACCCCAAAAACCCGGTATAGATCCCGTCAAACTGCAGTCCAAGGTGTTCCCATTGGGTGTAGTAGGGGATCATGCTCTGGGTGTAATCGTCGAAAAAATACTGTTCATACCCGGTATGGTTGGAAAGCACCGCCGTAGGCAGCGGGCAGCACTGGATCCCCATGGCGGAGATGATCGGGATGGAAACCGTCAGCGAACAGCGGCCAAAGCCGGAAAAATCATTGATAAGGGCTATTTTCTTCTGGGTTTTCCGCACCGGGGAACCACCTTTCTTTCCTCCCCCGTCAGTCAAACGCCAGCAGGGTAAATGTCAGCAGAAACACCGCCGCATACAGCCCGGCCGCCAGCGACAGCACCGTGCGAAGCAGGGCGGACACTTTTTTGTTTTTGAAATCATGCTTATAAGCAAACCCGACGTACAGCCCGACCAGCGGGATCATCGGAATGACGTAGCGGATATTTTCCGTGCACACATACGGGTACTGCAGGCAGAAAACCACATAGGAGCCCATCATGGTGAGCAGGAAGATCAGCAAAAAGACCTTCAGCTCCGTATTCACCGCCCGCTTTTTGACAAACAGGGAGCAGACCGCCGCCGCCGCTGTCACCAGCGCCAGCAGGATCGTGATCACCAGCGTCATCCACGCCAGATTCCGCAGCTTTTCATACGCCCCCAGCCGCTGCAGGTCTACGGAGGATTTCAGCAGACTGTACAGGGGGTTGTATTCATCGTGAAAATGTTCCGTCACGGTAAACGGCGTTGTCAGGGCAGAAGGCCCGATGGTAAACAGCGTTTCCCACACGGAATGCTCCCCCACGGAAAGGGTTGCTCCCCCGGGGGGCACATAGCCCATCGGAATGCCGAAGCGAATGAGGTTCCTCACCGGGTACCAAAGGCTCAGCGGAGCAGCAATCCCTAAAAAGAGCCCGAACTGCCCCCAAGTTTTGCCCACCTCCTGATGGGCCCGATAGTTTTTCACAAGAACGAACAAGAACAAAAACGCCATCGCCGGGGCCGCCATCCAGACGGAGATTTTGGTCATCATCCCTGCCCCGAAGCAAAGGGCCGCCTGCACCATCGCTGCGGTTTTCCGGCTTTCATACCACCGCAGGGCGCCGTACACCGCCCCTATTTCCAGCGCCGCCGCCATCACATCGTTGCTGATGCTTCCGGCCAGCATCGCCAGAGAATTGCTCATGGCCACCACCGTGACCGCCACGGTCAGGGCATAGCCCCGCAGCTTGAAAAAGCGGAAGATCTTTACAGAGGTGATCAGGATGGAAAGGGACGAAAACAGCGTCACCAGCTGCGACACCTCCGCCGCCTCTTCAAAAGGAACGCCGAAGGCCGTTGTCAGGCGGATCAGCGCCGCGCTCACCTCATAAAACAGCGGCGCATGATAATACTGGGGAATATCCCTCGGGTCGCCCTGATACAGCTGAAACCAATGCTCATACAAATGCCGGGTATACCCCGCATGGCCGGAATAATTATTCCAGTATCCCACGTCGGTCTGCCGGATGATGGACAGCGTGTAGATGACGTAGCAGGCATATACCCCGAAGGCCGCCGCCGTCACCAGCTCCGTCAGCGCCTCCGCATCGAGGCGTTTCGTGCGGTATTTTGCGAACAAGACGCAAAGCAGATACAGGATCACCGCCACGCAGAAGACGCCGCCCTTCAGGGACGTCATCGAGAGCAGAATGCCCGCAGCCGTCATCACGGCGAAAAGCCCCAGCACAAGCAGGGGACGGCGAGAAGAAGGCAGGCGCTCCCGCAGGGCAAAATAGGCGCCGATCCCCAGCAGCAGCAGCAGCACCGCCACGCTGCCCGGCCCCATATAGGTCTGATCTCCAAGGGTCAGCACCCCGGTCAGCAGGCACAGCGCCGCCGCCGCAAAATAGGGATGCTCCCGGAAAAACGCCAGAGCGTCCGGTTTCGGTTGGATTTCTTTAGTCGCTTGTGTCATGATAGTCACCGCCTGCGGTCATTTTCCGGCAGCCAGACGGCGAGGCTCCGTGTGGCTGTCAAACGCACTGAAATCAGAAAAAAGGGTCAGCAGAAACACGCTGTAGGAAAAGTCCAGAAAATGATGCGCCACGGCGCAGTTGATGGTGATCACCACAAACACCGCCGCCGCCGCTAAATCGCCTTTATTGACCCGCCGCCGCACAAAATGCGTGCACATCAGCAGCAGGGACACCAGCGTCACCAGCCCGTTCTTCAGCAGGATCCGCACATAGGAAATATCAATAAAGCTGTACTTTTCATCCGGCACCGGGACCGTGGAGCCGCCGTTGCCGATGTCCGGCACAAACTGCCCAAAGAGCTTGGGGAAATAGACATAGAACATATGGTGGCAGATATCCAGCCGCATATACAGCGAAAGGATATGGTCATGGATCCAGGCAGAAAGGCCCAGTTCGGAATTGAACAGCATGATCACCACGATCACCGTCACCGCCGCGGCCGGCAGAAAATACACCAGCAGGTCCTTATGCCACCCGGCCCATTTCTGCACGCCCTTGAGCCGCAGCAGGGCCGACAGCACCATCAGCATCAAGATGCACGCCACATCTAAATTCGTGGAGCAGAAATAATACAGCAGCCCGGCGATCACTCCGTAGACGATCAATTCAAACCAGCGCAGTTTTCCCCTTCGCAGCCAGAAATACATGGCCAGCAAAAAGAACACATGGGCGGCGTAATCGGTGGGGTAAATGATGCCCAGCGAATGGCGGGCTCCCCGGGTGGTCTGATACACCAGATCCGGCAAAACGCCCACCTGCGACAGCACCGTCACCAGCGCCATGCCGAATCCGCCCAGCGCAAGATTGACCCAGGCGATCTTCCGGAAATCCACCTTCCGGGACCCCACGATCAGCAGGTAATACAGGGACAGAAAGCTGTTCAGGCTGTACTTTGCGGCCAGCATCGCTAAAATGCTGCCCAGCGCCACCGGCGTGACATAGCGGATCAGGTCCCATTTATCCTCCACGTCGAGCAGCAGGATCTTGTACCACATGATGGCCGTGATCACCGCCGTCACGGTGGTAAACGCCATGCGGATGGACAGCGGCACGATATACATACTGGTCAGGGCGAAGGTGTACACGAACACCACGGAAAAGCACAAGCAATACAAAAACTCTCCGTTATTCAGCCGCAGCGCCGTCAGCACCTTGTTCCCCTTCAGCATCCCGCTGATGCTGCTCAGGATCGTATACAAAACATCCAGCACCGTCTGTGCGCTTTTTTCCGGTGCGGCGGGGGCACTTTTTTTTGTTTCTACCATACTAAAACTCCTATAATAGCATGAGCGGAAGTCCGTCATCACAAACCGCCGCTCACTTTCAGTATTGTTTTTCAGGGGACAGCGCCGTCCGTCATGGCTGGCCAGGCGGCACCGGCTCAATACAGGGGGAAATCACGGCAGATCTTTTCCACACCGGCCAGGATCTCCGGGGCCTTTGCTTCAAAATCATTCAGCGCCAGCGCAATAAACTCAGCGATCTGATCCATTTCGGCAACGCCCAGCCCTCTTGTCGTCACAGCCGCCGTGCCCAGACGCACGCCGCTGGTCACGAAGGGGCTTCTCTTTTCATTGGGGACCGTGTTCTTATTGGCGGTAATACGCACCTCATCCAGCCGTCTTTCCAGCTCTTTGCCGGTCACTTCGCTTTCGGTCAGATCCAGCAGCATCACATGGTTATCGGTGCCGCCCGACACCAGCCTGCACCCGCGGGACACCAGCCCCTCTGCCAATGCGGCGGCGTTTTTGACGATGTTTTCGCCGTAGGTTTTGAAAGCAGGCTGCAGCGCCTCTCCCAGACAAACCGCCTTGGCGGCGATGACGTGCATCAGCGGGCCGCCCTGCGTGCCGGGGAACACGGATTTGTTCACCGCCTTTGCCAGCTCCTCGTCATTGGTGAGGATCAGGCCGCCCCGGGGACCCCGCAGGGTCTTGTGGGTCGTGGTCGTGGTAAAGTGGGCATAGGGCACCGGGTTGGGGTGCACGCCCGCCGCCACCAGACCGGCAATATGCGCCATATCCACCATCAGATAGGCGCCGCAGGCATCGGCGATCTCCCGGAAGCGCTTGAAATCAATAATGCGGGGGTAGGCGCTGGCGCCGCAGACGATCATTTTCGGCTTGACCTGCATCGCCGTTTCATAGACCTTATCGTAATCAATCCGGTGCGTCACCGGGTCCACGCCGTAGGAAACAAAGTTGTAGTATTTTCCGGAAATATTGACCGGAGAACCGTGCGTCAGGTGGCCGCCTTCGGAAAGGGTCATGCCCATGACGGTATCGCCGGGCTTCAGCATGGCAAAATACACCGCCGTATTCGCCTGTGCGCCGGAATGGGGCTGCACATTGGCAAAACGGGCGCCAAACAAACGGCAGGCCCGGTCAATAGCGATCTGCTCCACCACGTCCACATACTGGCAGCCGCCGTAATACCGCTTGCCCGGATAGCCTTCGGCATATTTATTGGTCAGCACCGACCCCATCGCCGCCATCACCGCCGGGGAAACAATATTTTCCGACGCGATCAGCTCCAGATTCTGGCGCTGTCTCTTCAGTTCATCGCCCATCGCAGCAGCCACTTCGGGGTCATATCCCCCCACAAAGCCAATGCTGTCCATCAAATCCTGATACATAAGTAAACTCCTTCTTTCTCGCATTATTCTCCTGCCCCACAGAAACGGTTCCCGCCCCTGCGGGGCCGCCGCCCAAAACGCCCCAAAAGCGCTCCGCGGCTACATTTCGTTGGAGGAGCTACTTTATTATACAATAAGTCCATTAGTAAATCAAGCATTTCCGCCGCCGGGGGAAACCCTTTTTGAAAAAAGGCCAGCGGCGGCGCTGGACCCCGTAGCCGGGGGAGTGCCCCCGGCCAGCGGCGGCGCTGGACCCCGTAGCCGGGGGAGTACCCCCAGACCCCCCGTTCGGGACTTAAGCCTGAAGAAGACGCTAAAAGTCTTGCAAAGGAGGGAAAGTTTTCGTCCACCTTTTTCAAAAGGTGGCAGAGTCCAGAGACAGCGTCTCTGG
>CACYCG010000043.1 GCA_902772855.1 uncultured Ruminococcus sp. | reverse complement strand
GGGTGAATCCCAAAACAGTCCGGTGGACTGTTTTGGGAGAGGGGGCGCCCTGGGAAAGAGGGCGCCCCCTTCTGACCGGCTGCATCAAGTTCCCGCCGCCGCCCCCGGCGGCCAGAAGCGTTTTCATTCCTATTTTGAAAATTGATTTCCTTGGGGTCCGGGGGGTTGGTGTAAAATATGTCTGGGATTATTTGCAATAGGCTGTCAGAAGAAGGACGCCTGAAAATTCCGGGTCCAGCGTCACGCTGGCCGGGGGAGGCGGGTTGAAAAGAAGGGGGGAGTTTGCTATACTATCTATTATGTAGAGTTTGTCGGAACAGGAGGGAAGCCGTATGCTGATGACGGAAACGGAGCGGGGAATTCTGCTGCGGGAAGCGGGGGAGGATCGGTTTGATCCGGACCTGACGTTTTTCTGCGGGCAGTGCTTTCGCTGGCGGGAGGAAAACGGGGCCTATCTCGGCGTGGCCGGGGGAAAAGTCGGCCGCCTGCTGAAAACCGAAGACGGCCTGCTGCTTCAGGAGGAAACCCCCGGCGATTTTCAGTCGTTCTGGAAATCGTATTTTGATTTAGAAGAAGATTATTCTCTGCTGCGGCAGGACCTTCTTTCCCGCTGTCCCGCATTAACGGAAGCCGCCGGGGAGCTGCGGGGCATTCGGATCCTCCGTCAGGAGCCGTGGGAGGCCCTTTGCTCGTTCATCATCTCCCAGAATAATCACATCCCCCGCATCCGGGGCATTGTGGAGCGCCTGTGCGAGACCTTCGGGGAACCGCTTTTGGAGGGCCTTTTTTCGTTCCCGTCCCCGCAGGCGCTGGCAAACAGGAGCGTGCAGGAGCTTTCCCCCCTGCGGGCGGGGTTCCGGGCGGAGTACCTGCTCGATGCCGCCCGAAAAGTGTCGGAGGGAAAAGTCGATCTGTCCGCTTTGCCGACGCTGTCTTTGGAAGAAGCCCGGGCCCGGCTGATGACCATCCGGGGCGTGGGGCCGAAGGTGGCGGAATGCACCCTTTTGTACGGGCTTCATTTTCTGCAGGCCTTTCCGGTGGATGTCTGGATGAAAAAAGCGCTGGCCGGTCCGTTTTCCGGTTTGCGCCCGGAAGACCTCGGCCCCTATGCGGGGCTGGCGCAGCAGTGGATCTTCCACTTTACCCGAACCGCCGGGGAGAAGCCTGAAAAAAAAGCCTGTATTTGCTAATTTCTTTGAAAAAGCTATGGATTTTTATTGAAAAATATGTTATAGTTTACAGTGGTATTCACTGTACTGGCCTTTTCCGGCAGGAAGCGGACAGTATTTTTATAGAAGAATATAAAAAACGTCAAGGGAGTTATCAAGTATGAAAGAAAAAAGATTGATTTTCGTCACATCACCGCCTGCCTGCGGAAAGACCAGACTTTCCAAGAAGCTGGCCACCGAATTGAAGCATATCGTGTATCTCGATAAAGATACCCTGATCCCGCTGTCCAAGCAGATCTTCAAAGTGGCGGGGGAGCCGTATAACCGCAGTTCTCCCTTTTTTGAAAAAGAGATCCGGGACGTGGAATATGACGTTATCATGGATCTGGCTTTTGAAGCCATCAAATATGAGGACCTGGTCATGGTGAACGCCCCCTTTACCAAAGAGATCCGGGACGATGCTTACATCGCCGCCCTGCGGGCAAAGCTCCAGGAATACGGCGCTAAACTGTCCGTGGTGTGGATCGTGACCGACCCGGAAGTCTGCCACCAGCGCATGATCGACCGCGGCTCCGATCGGGATACCTGGAAGCTGGCGCATTGGGAGGAATATCTCAGCACCGTTAATTTCACCATTCCCGAAAACCTGATCGACCCGGAGGATGAGTTCAGCCTTCTGCTGTACTACAATTCCACCGATGAAATGGCAGCAGAGTCCTTCCAGAAGCTCATGAAGGCTTTTGAAGAGGAATAAGGTCTGACAGACAGTATGTTCAGCGGCTTTGATGGCGGTTTGCTGCAATTGAAGCCGCTTGTTTTGTGAAGAATCGAAAGAGCGAAAGGAAAAGCGAATATGATGAGAGAAAACAAGTACCGCACTACCTACTGCGGTCAGCTCCGGGAAAGCGACATCGGCACCGAGGTGCGGGTGGCCGGATGGGTGGAAAACATCCGGGACCACGGCGGCGTTAAGTTTCTGGATATCCGGGATCATTACGGCGTGGTGCAGGTGGTGGTGCATGAAGAGTCCCTGCTGGCGTCTGTCAACCGGGAATGCACGGTCACGGTCAGCGGCAAGGTGACCAAGCGGGACGAGGAGACCATCAACCCGAAAATTGCCACCGGAACGGTGGAGATCCACTCCGACAGCATCACCGTGTTAGGCAAAGCGCCCGCTGCCCTCCCCTTTGAGGTGCAGACCTCTACCGAAGTAAAGGAAGATGTGCGCCTGCGCTATCGGTTTTTGGATCTTCGCAACCGCAAGGTGCACGACAATATCGTTCTGCGGGCAAAGCTGATCTCCTTTTTGCGGCAGAAGATGACGGACATGGGCTTTTTGGAGATCCAGACGCCGATCCTGTCCTGCTCTTCTCCGGAAGGCGCCCGGGATTACCTGATCCCCAGCCGGAAGCATAAGGGAATGTTCTATGCGCTCCCGCAGGCCCCCCAGATTTTCAAACAGCTTCTGATGGTGTCCGGGTTTGACAAATATTTCCAGATCGCTCCCTGCTTCCGGGATGAAGACGCCCGTGCGGACCGCTCTCCCGGAGAGTTCTATCAGCTTGACTTTGAAATGGCGTTTGCCGAGCAGGAAGATGTGTTCGCTGTGGCGGAAGAAGTGCTGTATGCGGCTTTTTCCGAGTTTTCTTCCAAAGAAGTGTCCAAGCCCCCGTTCCGGAGGATCCCGTTTGCGGAAGCGATGGTCACCTACGGCACCGATAAGCCGGATCTTCGCAATCCCCTGCTGATCCGGGACATCAGCCCGATGTTTGAGGAAACGGATTTTGCTCCGTTCCGCAAAAAGACTGTTCGCAGCATCAACGTGCCGGGAGCGGCGGCGCAGTCGAAAAAATGGTTCAAGAATATGGAAGAGTTTGCCCTTTCCATCGGCATGAAGGGCTTGGGCTATGTCAAGGTGCGGGACGACCTGACCTTTGACGGCCCGATCGACAAGTTCCTCAAGGAAGGCGACCGGGAGAAGCTGATCGACATCAACGCCTCCAAAGCTGGCGATGTGATCTACTTTATCGCCGACAGCGCCTCCGAAGCGCCGAAACTGGCCGGACAGATCCGCACCGAAGTGGCCCGGCGGCTGGGGCTGATCGACGAAAGCCGCTTTGAACTGTGCTTTATCACCGATTTCCCCATGTACGAGCGGGACGAAGCCACCGGAGAAATCATTTTCACCCACAACCCCTTCTCCATGCCGCAGGGCGGAATGGAGACGCTGCTCACAAAGGATCCCACCGAGGTGCTGGCGTATCAGTATGATATCGTCTGCAACGGCGTGGAGCTCAGCTCCGGGGCCGTGCGGAACCATGATCTCGACATCATGGTCAAAGCCTTTGAAATCGCCGGCTATGACGAAGAGACCCTGCAGAATAAGTTCAAATCGCTGTACACCGCTTTCAAATACGGTGCGCCGCCTCATGCGGGCATGGCGCCGGGGCTGGACCGGATGCTGATGCTGATTGCAGAAGAGGAAAACATCCGGGAAGTCATCGCTTTCCCCATGAACAGCAACGCCCAGGACCTGCTTTTAGGTTCCCCCACCGAAGTGACCGAACAGCAGCTTCGTGAAGTGCACATCAAGATCAGATGATCTCTTGAAACAGGTATTGATCGGAATGCAGATGCAGGATGCCCCGGCAGCTATGCCCTGCATTCCGGTTTATTTATTTTTTATTCTGTAATGATTGAAAGGATGTATGAATGATGGCTTGGAACACAATCGTAACCGATCTTTCCACTCTGATGACCGTGCCGGCAGAGGCTGCCGAAAAGGTTTCTGCGCTGGCTAAAAAGGTTTCCCGTCAGGAGGAAGAGAAAAACTCCACGCTGAAACTGGTTCTCCGCTGTGCGGCAGCGGTGGCTGTGGTGGCGATCACGGCGGCGGCCGTGGTCTGCATTGTCAAGGCCGTGAGGGACATTGTGGAATGTGCGGAGGGTCTGGATGATTTTGATGAGGACGCCTTCGATGAGGATGCGCTGGCACCGGACGGGGACGAGGATGACGATGACGACGACTCCGACGACGATGACGACGACGAAGCGGAAGGCTGATCCTCGGGAAAAGAAAGGGAGGAACCCTTATGGTCACGAAAGAAGAAATCATGAAGATCGCCATCCTGTCCAAACTGTTTGTGGCAGAAGATGAGATCGACCGCCTGACAGAAGATATGCAGGAGATCATCTCCTTTGCGGACACCATCAACCGGGCTTCGGATGCGGAAGGCGATTTTGACAGCATTACCGGGCTTTCCAATGCCCTGCGGGAAGATGAAGTGGTTCCCTCCTACGACAGGGAGCGGATCCTTCAGAACGCCGGAGACAGCGATGACGGCTGTTTTCTGGTGAAGAACATCATGAAATAAGGGCAGGGGGAACAAGAATGAGTGAAAGCATGATCAAAGCCTATCATCGGCTGCTGACGGAAAAAAAGCTGTCCTGCCGGGAATTGACACAGGCCTATCTGCAGGCGATGGAGCGGGATAATCCGGCGCTGAACGCCTATGTGACTCCCACCCCGGACACTGCGCTGGCTGCGGCGGATGCCGTAGACGCTAAAATTGCCGCCGGGGACGCCATCGGGCTGCTCGAAGGCATTCCGATGACGCTGAAAGACAATATCTCCACCGACGGCATCCGGACGACCTGCTGCTCGAAGATCCTGGAAAATTATGTGCCGATCTATGACGCCACGGTGTGGGAACTGCTGAAATCGCAGGGGGCCGTGCTGCTCGGCAAAACGAATATGGACGAATTTGCGATGGGTTCCTCCTGCGAAAACTCCTGCTTTGGCGGGGCGCATAATCCGCACAACACCGGCCATGTGGCCGGGGGAAGCTCCGGCGGCGGCGCTTCAGCCGTGGGCGGCCATTTAGCGGTATATGCCCTCGGTTCCGACACCGGCGGCTCCATCCGTCAGCCGGCTTCCTTCTGCGGAGTGGTGGGATTGAAACCGACCTACGGGGCGGTATCCCGCTACGGCCTGATCGCCTACGCCTCCAGTCTGGACCAGATCGGCCCCATCACCACTTCGGTGGAAGATGCCGCCGTGGTGTTCGATGCCATTTCCCGCTATGATGAAAAGGATTCCACCTCTCAGGGACGGTCCGGGGAGCCTGTCAGCAGCACGCTGGCAAAAGGCATTACAGGTATGAAGATCGGCGTGGCCAAGGAATACTTAGACGGCGTGGGGGAGGATATCCGTCAGTCGCTCGAAGAGGCGATGAAGCAATACGAATCCCTGGGGGCCGAGATCGTTCCCTTCGACCTGCCCTCCCTGAAATATGCGCTGCCGGTGTATTATATCATCGCCTGCGCCGAGGCTTCCTCCAACCTCGGACGGTATGACGGCATCCGCTACGGCTATAAGGCGGAAAATTATACCGACGTCAACGATATGATCAAAAAGACCCGAAGCACCGGTTTTGGCGAAGAAGTCAAGCGCCGCATCCTGCTGGGGACCTATGTGCTCAGCTCCGGCTATTACGACGCCTATTATAAAAAAGCGCAGAACCTCCGGGGCAGCATTGTGGCGGCTTTTGAAAAGGCCTTTGCCCAGTGCGACGTCATGCTGGCGCCCACCGTTCCCACCACCGCCTTTGCCAATGGCAGCGCTGTGAGCGATCCGGTGGAAACCTACCTGACGGATATCTGCACGGTCCCGGTGAATATCTGCGGGCTTCCGGCTGTTTCCGTGCCCTGCGGCATGGACCGGCAGGGGCTTCCCATCGGGATGCAGCTCATCGGGCGGCGGTTTGACGAAGAAGGGGTGCTGCGGGCGGCCTATGCCTATGAGCAGATCTCCCCGGCCTTCCCGAAGGCTCCTTTCGGCGTAACGCTGTGAGCAGAAGAAAGGATGGTAAACGATGAAGTATGAATTGGTTGCCGGCTTCGAGACCCATGTGGAGCTGACTACAAACACAAAGATCTTCTGCTCCTGCACCACGCAGTTCGGCGGAGAACCGAACACCCACTGCTGCCCGGTGTGCATCGGGCTGCCGGGAACACTGCCGAAGCTAAACCGGAAAGTGGTGGAATATGCCATCCGGGCAGGACTGGCCACCCATTGTGAGATCGCCGAGATCTCCAAAATGGACCGGAAAAACTATTGCTACCCCGACCTCCCCAAAGCCTATCAGATCTCCCAGTATGATAAACCCCTTTGCGAGCACGGCTATGTGCAGCTTTCCAATGGCAGAAGGATCCGCATCCTTCGGATCCACATTGAGGAGGATGCCGGAAAATTAGTGCATCGCCGGGGCGATACGCTGGTGGATTACAACCGTGGCGGGGTCCCGCTGATCGAGATCGTCACCGAGCCGGATTTCCGCAGTGTGGACGAAGCCAAGGAGTATGTGGAAAAGCTCCAGCTCATCATGCGCTATATCGGGGTGTCTGACTGCCGGATGCAGGAAGGCTCCATGCGCTGCGACGTGAATATTTCCGTTCGGCCGCAGGGCAGCGAACAGCTCGGCACCCGCACCGAGATCAAGAATATGAACTCCATCACCTTTATTGCCAAAGCGATGGAATATGAGTACAGCCGTCAGGTGGACCTCATCGAAAGCGGGGAAAAGGTCGTGCAGGAGACCCTGCGCTATGACGATGCCACCAATACCACCTCTTCCATGCGGGGCAAGGAGGATGCCAACGATTACCGCTATTTCCGTGACCCCGATCTGGTGACGATCCATGTGCCGAGGGAGCGGGTGGAGGAGATCCGTGCATCCCTCCCCGAACTTCCGGAAGAGAAAAAACAGCGGTATATGGAGGAATTGGGCCTTCCGGAATCCGATGCCCTGCTGCTGACCAAATACCGCCGGATCGCCGAATATTTTGAAGAAGCGGCAGAAGGCACGAATAATCCGAAGACAGCGGCCAATTTCATCATCGGGCAGATCTTCCGCAGCGTGGAGACCGAAACGGAAAAAGAGGCCTTTGACGTTGCGGTCAGCGCCGCACAGCTTCGGGAGCTGATCGGGCTGCTCGACAGCGGCAAGATCCGCATGAACTTAGCCAAAGCCACGCTGGACAAAATGCTGGAAACCGGCAAAGGCGCACTGGAGCTGATTGACGAAAAGGACATGGGCGGACTGGACGAAGGCGCTTTGCAGGCATTGTGCCGTCAGGCGATCGAAGCCAATCCCAAAGCGGTGGCGGATTATCAGGCGGGCAAAGAAAAGGCTGTCAAAGCGATGGTCGGCTATGTCATGAAAAACAGCCGGGGCAAGGCGGACGCCGCCCAAGCGGAACAGACCATTATCGGGCTTATCAAAAACGCCTGAACGAAATACTATTTCAAAAAGCACCGACTTCCACGAGAGGAATCGGTGCTTTTTTCTTCGTCTGCGCCGCTTTTGAAGGAGATATTCCCCGGAAAAAGCCGGACGGATTGCGGTTTTTTCGCATCTGTGCAATAAAATGTACTATTGATTTTTTCCCTGTTGACTTTGCCGTGCGGCGCTTTTATAATGATTGTGAAGGATTCGTTCCCATCATAGTCAGGAGGGATCAGTATGAAAGCGATCGTATGCGAAATGTGCGGCAGTCAGGAACTGATCAAGAAAAACGGAGTGTTCATCTGTGAGCACTGCAAGACAAAATATGATCCGGAAGAGGTCAGAAAACTGGTGATCGAAGGCCCCGTGCGGATTCAGGGCCCTGTCCGGATCGACCGCTCTGATGAGCTGAAAAACCTGTTGATCCTCGCCAAACGAGCCAAAGACGCCAATGACGTCGACAAAGCCGTCAAGCTGTATGAAAAAATTGCCCTCATGGATCCCTCCAACTGGGAGGCGGCGTTTTATCCGGATTTTTACCGGGCCATGAAGAAGCCGGTCACCAAATTTCCTGCTGTCTGCGATTCCTTGAAAAAAGCCACTGAGGTCTCTCTGGAGATCGTACGGGATACCGTGACCGATGTGCGGGAGATCCGAAGCGCCGTTTCTGAAATAGCCGATAAGGTGCTGATGCTTTCCGACAGGGTTTTCGGAGGCATCAGCGGTCTGAGTCCGGAAATGATCAGCATGGTGGCGCCTTCCGCCATCGGGCTTGACTATTTTCTCGGAAACACGATCGATTCTGCCTTTCCCGTTCTGAAGGACATCACGGTGAAAGCGTGGAAAGCCGGCATCCTGAATCAGCATCGGGTGCTTACCCATCTTCAGGATCCTGAAGCGCAGAAACAGATGATGGCTTTCTTTATCCATAAAACCAGACAATATGACCCGTCTTTTCGGGGGCCGAGGATCCCGACGTATACGAAAGAACAAATTCAATGGATCGTGATCGGAATTGCCTTTGTCCTGTTTTTCCTGTTCGTTATGATCTGGGGTCTCTCTTCCGCAGGCGCTTCCTGAATCGGCC
>CACYCG010000042.1 GCA_902772855.1 uncultured Ruminococcus sp. | reverse complement strand
CGCTGCACCCATATCCGGGGGATTCTCCCCCGGACCCCCTTCCGGGGCTTGCAGTCAACGGAAACGCTAATACTCTTGCAAACCAGCAGCAGCGGTTCCCGAGGAGAGGAACCTGCCCTTTATACGGAGAAGCTGCCCTTCAGCAAAACAAAACCAGAAGGAGAACCTGAAACACCGGCCATAAACCATAACAACATCCTTCCCTTTTCAACAAAGCAAAACCGGAAGAATGACCTGAAACAAATTCATTTTTCTTTTTTCCGTAATACAGCGAAAAAAAACGGGAATACTGAAAGCGGAGGTGTTTGTGATGAGAGATCCAAGAGAGAAAAAGCGGGGGATGTCCTCTGCACGGCGGCATATCGGGTTTTATCTGTCGCTGGCGTTCTGCCTGATGGCCGTGCTGGGGGCGGCGATCGGCACCGCCGGACAGAGCAGCGCTCCGGCTCCTGCGCCGGAGGTGACTCCGCCTGCCGCTTCTGAAGCCAGCAAAGAGGCCCCGGCCGGGAAAGAGGTCAGCGGGGAAGCGTACCAGCCTTCCCGGACCCGTTCCGATGAGAAGGAGAAGGCTGCTGCCAAAGAATCCGCGCCGCAGACTTCGCAGCCGGAAGCCGCCCGGGTGGCCATGCCCATTGAAAAAGGCGAGATCCTGCGGCCCTACAGCCCGAAGGACCCGCTGTATTCCAAAACCATGAAGGATTGGCGCACGCATGGCGGCGTGGATATTTCCGCCGAAGAAGGGACCTCGGTGCGTTCGGCCGGGGACGGGAAAGTGAAAAAACTTTGCTGTGACCCCCTGCTCGGGAATATGATCATCGTGGAGCAGACCAACGGCTTTGAGGTCAGCTACTGCGGGGTGACGGACACGTCCATCGCGCAGGAAGGGAATTTCGTGCAGGCAGGTGAAACCCTGGGCTACGTCGGAAAAATTCCCGGCGAGGCGCTGGAGGGGCCGCATCTGCACCTCGAAGTGCGTCAGGACGGCGCCCGGGTGGACCCTTCCCTCCTGCTGTCTTCCGCCGGAAAATAAAACAGCACCGCACAAAGACCCCCGCCGGGCGGCCTGCTTTGTGCGGTGTTTTTCTGTCCGGGAACTGCGGGCCGAAGCCGGATGAACAGGTTTTACCCTTCTCCGTGTCTTTCGCCGTCTGTTTTCCAATTTTTTCTCTCACAGCATCATCCGCTGTTCGTCCTCAAGGCGCATAGTCTTGATCGCCTGCAGATAGGTGTTTTCCGTAAAGCGTGCCATCATGTCGGGGTCCCGCTTTTTCAGGCTGTCTCGGACGATTTTCCGGAGCTTGGCCTTGTCGGCGGCGCTGAAGGTGAGGAACTTTTTCAGATAGCCCGAAAAGCTCTCTTCGTCGGTATAGCCAAAGCCGTTCACGCCGCTGCGGATCATGTGATAGACAAACTTTTCCTTGTCCTCCTTGACCAGCACCGGCAGCCCGCAGGCGATGGCCTCCAAAAACGACATGGACATCAGGCTGTCCTCGGAAGAACAGACGTAAACGTCGCAGGCGGAATAGATCTCCGGCATCAGGCTGTTGGACACCTCTCCGACAAAATGGATACGGTCCCCAATCTTCAGCTTTTCGGTCAGGTTCTGCAGGTGACGGCGTTCGGTCCCGTCCCCGACGATCAGCAGGTGGATATTTTCCGAGCGGGACAGGTGCGTGGAAAAGGCGTTAAGGACAAACTCCAGATTTTTGTCCACGCTGAGGTCCCCTGCAAACACAGCGGCCACCGCCCGGGGCGGCAGACCGAGCTTTTTGCGGATTTTGAGGATGGCTTCGGAAGAGGAGCGGGTGTAATCGAACATCTTCATATCCACGGCGGTGGGGACCACCATGACGTTGCGGCTGCGCCCGGCCTCCTGCACGAACTGAGCCGCCCGCTTATTGGAAGAGGAGATGACCTGAGCATTGTCGATCATATCGCAGAAATGCTTTTTTTCAAAATAGGTGCGGATATTCCATTCGATCTTCGTCCGCTTGGAGGCAAAGCGGTCGTTGTAATTATCGTGCACCGTGAACACCACCGGCACCTGAAACCGGTCGGCGATCATCAGGCCCATATAGCCAATACGGGTATCGGTGTGGATATGCACGACGTCGGGGCGGAACCGGTTATTAAAGAACTTAATGACAAAGGGGTCGTTCACCGTTCGGCATTCCAGGCCGTATTTATTGGGAGCGTCTTTCGCCTTGCAGAAGATCGTTCCGTTTTTTTCAAAGGTTTTCGGTATATCCCTGACCGACGTCACGACCACGACCTTATGGCCCCGTCTGGCCAGTGCTTTCCGCAGGACGTCCACATAACTGGAAACCCCGCTGACAAAAGGAGGCATGACCTCCGTAAAAATCGCAATTTTCATACAGTATCACCGGAAGAAAGAAGTATCACAGCACCGCCGCAGCGGTTTGCCAAAGCGGGAAACGCCCGAAAACAGCGGTTTCCCACTTATTAACGATAACACAAAACCCTCCCCCTGTCAAGCAGCCCAGCGGCAGCGGCGGCGCTGCACCCCGTAGCCGGGGGAGTGCCCCCGGACCCCCCTTCCGGGGCTTACAGTCAACGGGAACGCCAAAAGTCTTGCAAAGGAAAGCAAAGTTTCGGTCCAGCCTTTTCAAACCAGCGGCGGCGCTGGACCCCGGGATTGTCAGCCGTCTTCT
>CACYCG010000041.1 GCA_902772855.1 uncultured Ruminococcus sp. | reverse complement strand
GCCCGCTCGTTCGGACAAACCTTTACCGTCTGCGGGGAGCATGGGTTTCCGGCGGGCTGCCTGCGGTACCGCAGCCGGATGGGACTGTTAGCGGGTCTGCTGAGCGGAACCATCCTGGCCGTTTTGCTGGGAGGAAGAATCTGGAATATCCATTTCAACCTTCCCCCTCAGATCAACGAATATGAAGTCCGGCAGGAATTGGAAACGATGGGCTATGCGCCGGGGTGCGTGTACGAAGCGGAAGCCTTTGCCCGCATGGAAGAAGAAATGTGCCGGAGGAACCCCCGCATGAGCTGGATGTGCATCAATGTGTTTGGGACGAATTCCTTTGTTACGGCGACGGAAGTGCTCAGGCCCCGGGTCGTGGAAGACCCGTCCATGCAGGCCGGCAATCTCCTCTCCGGTGCCGATGGGACCGTGACGGGAACACAGGTGGCCTCCGGAGAAGTGTTGGTAAAACCGGGGGAAGGAATCCGAAAAGGGCAGATACTGGTCAGCGGCGTGCAGGTGCTCGATAACGGAGAAAGCAAGCTGGTCCGGAGCACCGGAAAAATCTTTGCCAAAACAGCCAGAAAAATCGTATTCTCCCTGCCGAAAACCCTTCAGATCTCCTGCAAAGGAGAGGCAGCAGGAGAACAATGGCAGGCGGAAGGTTTCGGGCTTTTCCTTCCCCTTCGGCTGCAGGGAGAACCCGAGGGGGACCTTGTGTGCTGTGACGAACGGGAGCAGTTCACCCTGCTGGGGAATGATCTTCCCATCCTGCTGCACCGCCGACGGTTCTGGCGGCGGGAACAAAAAACCTTCACGCTCAGCGAGCGTACCGCCCGGGAGATGCTGCAGAAGCGCCGGGACTGGTATGAAGCCGGAGCAGCCTCCGAGCAGAAGGCAAAGATCCTGCAAAGCCGGGAAACCTTTTGGGAAGAAGAGGACCGGTGGGTCCTGGAAGTGGTCTATCAGATGGAAGAAGACGTGGCCTATCCCTCCGAGATCTTTTTGAAAACAACCCCCTGACCGTCAGAAAGACGATCAGGGGGAAGAGCACCCGACAGGCGTGCCAGTCTGCAGGCGACGGCTCCTGCAGCGAACAGTCGTTACAGGGCAGAAGGGTCAAAATCGGGTATGTATTCTTTTTTGGCGGAAGATAATTCCTGAGCATAGCCGTCCAGAGAAAGATCATACAAAGCAAACAGCACCTTTTCGTATTCCCGCTTCGTAATACGCCGGGAGAGCTCCGGGAATAAAGACGCCTGACCGCAGGGAAGATACTGCCCCATCAGACTGACCAGCACGTTCCGGTCAAATCGTTCTTTGATGACCTTCAGCACCTCTAAAGAATTGCGGGTGTTCTGTGGAAGGATGAGATGCCGGATGATCGTTCCTTTTTCCATGAGGCCGTCTTCTCTCAGACGGGGCGCTCCGGTTTGCCGCACCATTTCTTCTATAGCCGGGATGGCCCGCTGCGCATAATCCGCCGCCCCGGAATATTTTCGGGAAAGGTCGCTGCGGATGTATTTCAGATCGGGAAGATAAATATCCACCAATCCTTCCAAGCGCCGCAGGGTTTCGGGCGTTTCATAGCCGCTGGTATTATACACCACCGGAATGGCCGGACGATAGAGCCGCAGCGCCTCGATGATGGCGTCCACATAGGGCGTGGGGCTGACAAAATTGATGTTATGCACGCCCATCGCCTCAAGCTGACGGATCTTTTCGGAAAGCGCCTCCACCGAAATCGTTTTTCCGACCCCCTCCCGGCTGATGGGCGTGTTCTGGCAATACACACAAGAAAGAGTGCAGCCGCTGAAAAAAATTGCTCCCGACCCCCGGGTGCCGCTCAGACAGGGTTCTTCCCAAAAATGGGGCTGCGCCGCTGCGATCCGGGGAAGCGTTCCGGTCCGGCAAAAACCGCTGCCGCTTTCGGGGTCTCGCCTGGCGCCGCAGGAACGGGGGCAAAGGGTACAATGCTCGATGATCATTTCCATAACGACCTCCTGAAAATTGGGAAAAGGACGCTGCGGCTCGGGCAGCGTCCTTTTCTGTCTGCCGCATTCAGCGGCGAAAAATCATTCGTTGGTGCCGTAATAGGCTTTGTGGTACATCGCTTTGATCTCCGTCAGCAGGGGGTAGCGGGGATTGGCGCCGGTGCACTGGTCGTCAAACGCCTGCTCCACCATCACGTCAAGGCTGCTTTCAAAGGCCTCCTGCGTGACGCCGTACTCGGCAATCGTCTTTTTAATGCCGATGATCTCTTTCAGCTCTTCGATCTTGGCGATAAAGAGTTCTAAGGTCTCCTGATCATCCTTGCCGCAAATGCCGCAGAAACGGGCGCATTCGCAGTATCTTTCCAGCGTGTGCGGATACTGATACTGAGAGAACGTTCCCATCTTCGGCGGAACCGGATCCGCATTGAAGCGCATGACATCGGTGATCAGCAGGGCATTGGCAACGCCGTGCGGGATGTGGTGGAAAGCGCCGAGCTTATGCGCCATCGAATGGCAGACACCTAAGAACGCATTGGCGAAAGCCATGCCCGCCATCGTGGAAGCGGTGGCCATTTTTTCACGGGCAACGGGGTCGGCAGCGCCGTTCTGATAGGCAGAGGGCAGGTATTCAAAAATGAGCTTCATCGCCTGCAGCGCAAGGCCGTCGGTGTACTCTGTCGCCATGATGGAAGCATAGGCCTCCAGCGCATGGGTGAGCGCATCAATGCCGGAAGCGCTGGTCAGCCCCTTGGGCTGGTTCATCATATTGTCGGCATCGATAATGGCCATATTGGGAAGCAGTTCATAATCGGCCAGCGGATATTTGATATGGGTCTGCTCATCGGTGATGACGGCAAAGGGAGTGACTTCGGAACCCGTTCCGGAAGAGGTGGGGATCGCTACAAAATACGCTTTCTCCCCCATTCTCGGGAAGGTGTACACTCTCTTGCGGATGTCCATGAAGCGCATGGCCATATCCATGAAGTCCGCTTCGGGGTGTTCATACAGCACCCACATGATCTTGCCGGCATCCATCGCCGAACCGCCGCCCAGAGCGATGATGACATCCGGCTCGAACAGCCTCATGGCCGCAGCGCCTTCCTTGGCGGAAGCAAGCGTGGGGTCGGGCTGCACATCATAAAAGCAGGTGTGCTGGATGCCCATAGAATCCAGTTTTTCTTCAATGGGCTTGACATAGCCGTTTTTGTACAGGAAGGAGTCGGTCACGATAAAGGCTTTTTTCTTATTCATGACAGCGCCCATTTCTTCCAGTGCGACCGGCATACAGCCTTTTTTGAAATACACCTTTTGCGGTGCCCGGAACCACAGCATATTCTCTCTCCTCTCGGCCACGTTTTTGATATTGAGCAGATGCTTGACCCCGACGTTCTCGGAAACGGAGTTGCCGCCCCAGGAACCGCAGCCCAGCGTGAGCGAGGGGGTGATGCGGAAATTATACAGGTCGCCGATGCCGCCCTGAGAAGAAGGCGTATTGATAAGGATACGGCCGGTTTTCATCCTGTCTGCGTGACGGGCGATCTTTTCTTTCTGTGCCGGATGGATATACAAAGAAGAGGTATGGCCATAGCCGCCGTCAGCCACGAGCTGAGCGGCTTTTTGCAGCGCCTCTTCAAAATCGGCCGCTTCATACATGGCCAGCACGGGAGAGAGCTTTTCATGAGCGAATTCTTCGCTGATGTCCACCGACTGCACTTCGCCGATCAGGATTTTGGCGCTTTCGGGAACCTCCACCCCGGCCAGAGCTGCGATGGTGTGGGCCTTCTGGCCAACGATCTTTGCATTCAGGGAGCCGTTGATGATGATTGTTTTGCGCACCTTATCCAGTTCTTCGCCCTGCAGGAAATAGCAGCCGCGGGCTTTGAACTCGTCTTTGACCGCCTGATAGATATCCGATAGGACGATCACGCTTTGTTCGGAAGCGCAGATCATGCCGTTATCGAAGGTTTTGGAATGAATGATGGAATTGACAGCCAGTTTGATGTCTGCTGTACTGTCGATGACGACCGGGGTATTGCCGGCGCCAACGCCGAGGGCCGGTTTGCCGGAGCTGTAGGCCGCCTTCACCATGCCGGGACCGCCGGTGGCCAGAATGGTGTCCGCTTCCCGCATCAGTTCATTGGTCAGCTCCAGACTCGGCACATCGATCCAGGCAATAATGCCCTCCGGAGCACCGGCTTTGACTGCGGCCTCTAAAACAATCTTCGCCGCAGCGATCGTAGAGCGTTTGGCACGGGGATGAGGGCTGATGATAATGGCGTTGCGGGTCTTCAGGCAGATCAGGGATTTGAAGATCGCCGTAGACGTGGGATTGGTGGTGGGGATGACCGCACCGATCACGCCCAGCGGTTCGGCAATCCGGGTCAGCCCGAAGGCCTCGTCCCGCTCGATCACACCGCAGGTTTTGGTGTTTTTATAGGTGTTATAGATATATTCAGCGGCATAGTGATTTTTGATAACCTTATCTTCCACCACGCCCATGCCGGTTTCTTCCACGGCCATTTTAGCCAGCGGGATACGGGCCATATTCGCTGCAACGGCAGCCGCTTTGAAAATCGCATCTACCTGCTCCTGTGTGTAGGTGGCAAAAATCTTCTGCGCCTGACGCACCTGAGCCAGCTTTGCATGAAAGCTGTCCAGATCCTGAACCAGTCCGCAGGCTGCTGCCTGTTCTTCCACTTCTTTAATGGTTCCAGCCATAGTATTTCCTCCGTTTTCTCCATTTTGCCTTACCCGACCACAAAAGAGGGGCAAGTACCATTCCTATTATAGTAAATCCTAAAAAATCTGTCAATACACATTTCCGTTTTTTCAGCAGCGGTTTCCCCCGGCCTTTACGAAACTTTTTCCGAGGCTAATTTGCGAAGAAGCCGCAGGTAGGTCTCCGGTTTACGGCACAGCAGGCCGCAGTGACCGAGGCCTTTGACATAACAGAACTTCGCATGAGGATAGGTTTTTTTGATCTTTTCCTTGCATTTATAGGCCGGTTCGTTATCGGACCAGGTGAACAGGAACTTTTTCTGCTCCGCTTTCGGAATGGCCGGGAAATCAAAGGTGTAGCAGGCATCGCTTTCCCGGCAGATGGAGGCTTCCGACATATAGGGCACCGCCAACGCTATATCTTCTATCATGCTCCGATACGGCGTGAGGTCTCCCTGAACGATCCGCTGTGTCAGTTTATGTGAGGCAAAACGGGTCATCAGCTCCTCGGTGCTTCCCTGCTGCGTCAGGCGGAGAAGTCCTATGAACTTTTTCTGCATGACACTGCGAAACTCCTTCGGAAAGGCAAAATACGGCCCCCCGTCGAACAAATACCGGTCTGCGGCAATGCCGGAGCCTTCCAGTACAAATGCAAGCGTCAGGGCAATCTCCGCTCCCATAGATACCCCGTGCACCAGGGCTATGTGACGGATGTTTTCCTGCCGCAGATAGTCACGGATCTTTTCCGCCTGATCAGCCCGGGTGGTGAACTCTCCCCCGTTTTCATAATGGCCGTCATAGGTCGGCAGAATGATATAGTACGAATCGGACAGCGGCTGCGCCATCGGCAGAAGCCCTTTTCCGGTCGTAAACGAACCATTCAGCATGATAACAGCCGGATTTGTTTTGTTTCCTGCGGTTTCAAATTTCATGTAACCGTCCTCCTTTTTTCTTCCGGTATCAGGTGTCTGAGGGGTCTGCTTTGCTGCCTTTCTGTGCCCTCAGCTTTTCCTGCAGAACGCCCCGGCGGACCATGCGGCCCTGCAGAAAAACATATTCCTCCGGGTCTCCCTGACAAAGCAGTTCCCACTGCGGGTCGTCTTCCGGAGCATCCTCCCCGGCGGGCGCTGCCTGGGACGGTTTTTTCTCTGTTTCGGCAAACGGCTCCACCACATAGTTCCAGACTGCCGGCTGTGCATTGTGAACGATGACAGCAAGGCACAGCATGGGCAGACACAACAGGGTGACAGCGGCAAGGATCAGCAGAAAAACCCAGAACTGCCCCGAAAACGCCGCCAGCGTGTACAGCACCGCCGCTATGAGCAGAAAGGTAAAAATCGTTTTGAGGTGCCCGACAAAGCCGCCGATGGTGAGAATAACGGCATTTCTGACGGCCGCCCCCGCCGGAAGGTCTACCCCGGCGAGCATGGTGAGCAGAGAGTTTTCAAAACAGATGAAAAACAGCGTAAACAGCAGGGTGCTGCCAAAAAGAACCCATTTCAGAGCGGAATCCAGTCCCTCCAGATAATAGGAATAGGACAGGCTCAGCCCGAGCACTACAACGTATTGAAACAGGGAATGAATCAGAAATACTTTTCCGCCGCTGCGGACACCGGTCTTGAAATCATCCACCGGAGAGCAGGCGGGGTCGGTTTTCAGCTTAACGGCCGCCGTGCACCCGCCCGCCATCAGCGGGGACCAAAGGATGACCGGCAGCAGGACAACGGGAAGACTCAGCGGGACCCACCGGGACAGCAGCAAAAGCCCCCCGGCCATCAGTACAAGAGGGAGCGCCAAGAACAAATTGACAAGACTGAGAGCGCCGATATGCTCCCGATAGCGATCGAAAAAATCGCCGAGAGAATCTGTGGTTTTTTTTGGTTCGGACATCTTGAAACTTCCTATTCTTTCTTATGATCAGCCTTCCGACGGAAAAGGAAAGCAGCCGGAAAACAATTCAAACAGCAGAGTATCCAGCCCCGCACCGGCCGCCGAGAGCAGCAGCAGCAGGAGCATGGACATTCCATAGCGGCTCAGCCGAAGGGCGGGGTCCTGTGCGGTGAGGGGATGAAAACAGGAACGAAACAGTGACAGAGAATGCCGCGCAGAACGGGCCGCTCCGACAGACATGACAGCGCTTCCCAAAAAGGCGCCGGGCAGGACAATCAGAAGGTGATAGCCCACGCCCCACAGTCCGTAACGCATTACGATACTGCCCACCGCCAAACCGTAGCCATACCCCCGCACAAAGGGAAGGCAGCAGGCCCCCGGCGCCCCCCACAGGGAGATTCCCATCAAAAACAACGCCCCTAAAAACAAGCACGCCGAGGCAAAGGAGGACACAAACGTCATCAGCATTCCCCCCTGCAGGCGGGTCTGGATGTTTGTCAGAAAGAGCACGTCCAGTTTTGTCAGCAGCTCTTCCCCCGCTCTCCGGCAGGAAAGCGCTCCGATTAGAACGCCCAGCAGCAGGGAGATCATCAGCCGGAGAAAGAGCCGGTCGCTTAGCAGACAACAGGACGGACGGGACGGGGCCGGCAGCCATTTTTTCATGAATGAACGCTCCTTTTTTTCAGTGTCTCTCGTTCATTCTATGTCGGGAAGCGGTCCGTCATGAAAACGGCAGCAGGTTTTCTTCAGGGATGGTCCCGGTAAAACTGCTCGGCATAGCGCACGCTGTCCATAGCGTCCGGCCCGTAATGGTCGGCACCGATCATGTCGGCATATTCCTGCGTCAGAACCGCTCCGCCCACCATGACGTGAATGGAAGGATCGGTGCCATGCAGCAGTTCGATCGTTTCCGCCATCGCCGGGACCGTGGTCGTCATCAGAGCGGACAGCCCCACTAATTTGCACCCTACGGCCTGCGCCTGCTGCAGCACCGTTTCCGGAGGAACGTCCCGCCCGAGGTCATACACCGTAAAGCCATAGCTTTCCAGCAGGACTTTGACAATGTTTTTTCCGATGTCGTGAATATCCCCCTTCACCGTGGCCAGCACCACGCTGCGGCTGGTGTCTTTCTGCTCGGCGGGGATCATGGCTTTTACTGCGTCAAAAGCGGCAGCGGCCGCATCGGCGCTCATCAGAAGCTGCGGAAGATAGGCTTTTTTCTGCTCGAAAGCGGTGCCGATCTCATTGAGTGCCGGAATGATGGAATCGTTGATGATGGAAAGCGGCTCCGTCTTCGCCTCCCCAAGCGCCTGTGCCCGGCGGGAGGCTTCTTCTTTGAGTCCTTTGACGATGGCGGAATGCAGGGTCTCCTCCTGCCGGGCGGGCGCAGCTGCGGGCGCATTCTGCCCCGAAGCATAGGCGATATACTCCCCGCAGGCCGGGTCCAGCCGGTGCAGGGCACGGTAGGCATAATAGACGTTCATCATTTCCACTGTGAACGGATTCATGATGGCGCAGTCCAGACCGTTTTCCAAAGCAGCCGCATAAAAGGCAGAGGTGATGAGTTCCCGGCGGGGAAGACCGAAGGAGATATTGGACACGCCCAGACTGGTCTTTACCCCCATCGCCCGGATCAGGCGCAGGGCTTTCAGCGTGATCAGGGCGCTGTCCGGATCGGAAGAAACCGTCATCGCCAGCGGGTCCACCACAATATCCTTCTTTTCAATTCCGTAGGAAGCCGCCCGCTGAATGATCTTTTCCGCTACCGCCGCCCGCTTTTCGGCAGTGGCGGGAATACCGGCTTCGTCAATGGTGAGGGCGATCAGGCAGCCGCCGTATTTTGCCGTCAGGGGCAGCACATGGGAAAGGCTTTCCTCCGTTCCGTTGACGGAATTGACCAGCGGTTTCCCGTTATACACCCGCATAGCGGCTTCGAGGGTGTCGAATTTGGTGGAATCGATCTGCAGCGGAAGATCGGTCACGCCCTGCAGCGCCTGCACGCAGGAAACCATCATGGCGGTCTCATCAATTTCAGGGAGCCCGACATTGACATCGAGGATCTGCACGCCCGCTTCCGCCTGCCGAAGTCCTTCCGTTAAAATATAATTCATATCCCCCCGGCGCAGCGCATCTTTCAGTTTCGGCTTTCCGGTCGGGTTAATGCGCTCCCCGATCAAGATCGGCCCCTCCCCGATCGTCACGGCGTGGGTGTAGGAGGATACGCAGCAAATCGACTTTTTCTCCGTCGGCGCATAGGGCAGCGGACGGACTTTTTCCACGGTTTTCCGGATGAACTCCGGCGTGGTCCCGCAGCAGCCGCCCACAATGGCAGCGCCTTTTTCGGCAATCTGCCGCATATATTCGGAAAAGCCTTCGGCGTCGATCGTATAGACTGTCTGTCCGTCTTTCACCTGCGGAAGACCGGCATTCGGGTTGACGATCAGCGGAAGGGACGAATGTGCAGCAAACACATCTAACAGCGGGAGCATCGCATCGGGCCCCAAAGAACAGTTCATGCCCAGCGCATCCACCCGCAGGCCTTCGAGCAGGGCGATCATCGCCGCCGGATCGGCGCCGGTCATGAGCTTCCCGGATCCGTCATATACATTTGTGACAAATATCGGAAGGCCGCAGTTTTCTTTGGCCGCCAGCACCGCCGCCTTGGTTTCAAGGCTGTCGTTCATGGTTTCGATCAGGATCAGATCCGGAGAACAGGCGGCCGCTGCCCGGATATTATCCGCAAACAGCGATACCGCTTCCTCAAACGGAAGATCGCCGAGCGGCTGAAGGAGTCTTCCGGTGGGGCCCATATCAAAGGCAACAAAGGCGTTTTCCCTTCCGGCAGCCGCTTGCTTGGCACAGGAGATCCCGGCTTGTATCAATTCCGCATAATCGGGAAACTTATCCCGGTTCAGCCCGAAGGTATTGGTTTTGAGAATATTGGCACCGGCATCAAGATAAGCCGAATGCAGGGAGATGATCTTTTCCGGGTGTGTCAGGTTCCACCGTTCCGGCGGCTGACCAGGCGGCAGTCCCATCGACTGCAGAACGGTCCCGGTGCCGCCATCAAAAAACAGGCGTTTCGTTTGGAGCAATTCCATTATCTTTTTCATAGCGTATCCCCATTATAGCAGTAATAGATTTGACAGGTGTCATCAGATAGGCAGCGCTCAGGGTGATCCCAAGACGCTCCGAAGCGCCCAGCCGCTGCAGCAGCGGCTGCTGGAGCATCAGCGACAAATCGCCGTAGCCGGGACTGAAGCGGGGAGCACAGGAAAGCCCGGCGCTCAGGCCATCGGCGACCTTCTGGCAAAAGGCATCGACAGCGGCAGAGGAAAGCGCATCCAGCACAAAGCGGTCCGCTGGAGACGTCACACTCAGAGCAGAAAGCTCCCGGTCCACCCGAAGCCCGGTGGTCACCGCAAATACAAACGCTTCCCGGCAGCCCTGCAGGTTTTTCCACAGACAACGGCTGCGGGCTGTCATAAAATCAAAGCGGCAGCAGTTTTCCTCCGAAAGATCGACCGGCGTGCGAAGGCAGGCCGCCCGATAGCGCACAAGAGTCTGCAGTTTCAGGAGGTTCTGACGGATCCGCTCATCCGTATATCCTCTTGCTGTGCCCAGCCGCTGAGCCATTTCATTCGGGTCCGGGCTCACCTCTTCGGGCTTTGCCTCCACCATCCATACATCCGCATACAGCATAACGCACCTTCTTTCGCTTCCTATTATACCACAATCTTCTTCCCCCGACAACCCAGCGGCAGCGCCAGCGTGACGCTG
>CACYCG010000040.1 GCA_902772855.1 uncultured Ruminococcus sp. | reverse complement strand
CCGCCGGAGGGCCAGTTGGTGCGGTAGTAATCTGACTGAAAAAAGCTGTCCTCCATCTGCACCAGACACGGCAGCCCGAAATACTCCGCAATTTCCTGCATAGCCTCGGTGTAGGCCATGCCCAGCACATTGTTTTCCCGGTAATCCGCCGTCATCATCACAACAGCGGCCTCCGGCGCATGGCGGCGGATCTCTCCGATGATAGTGGCGTAATTTCCGTAGAACGTATCGGGATAGCTGCCCGGTTCATGCTCGGTGATGTCCGACAGACTGCCTAAATACCCCACTGCCCCGTTGACTTCGAGCTTGTAATCGTTTCTCAGCAGGGCTAAGATGTAGAGCTTTTTCGGGTCATCCGCTAACAGCGCCGGAAGTCCCACCGACTGCTGTGTCAGGAACATCCGGGTGGACATCCCGAATTTGGAGTAATTCGTCACCGATATCCCGTTTCTCCTTGCCAGCACCTGCGGCCACGAAAGCGCCATATGTTCTCTGGTCAGGGAGGAGCCGTCCGTTTCCCCGAAGGTGCCGCTGGCGTAGCTGTCGCCGACAACGCCCACCGTTTCAAACAGCGCCATGCTGCCGTAATAATCCCCTGTGGAGATATCCGACGGATGGGCGGCCAGATACTGCCGGATCTTTTCCTCTGCGTCCTCTTCGGGCAGCAGCTTTTGCCAATCGGAAAAGCTCCCCTGCACGCTGCTTCGGACGTAGGTCCCCGCTTCGCTACCTAAAAATAGCTGCGCCCGCTTCCCGCTGTCGCCTACGGGCAGACACATCAGCACGCCCTCTTCTTCCGGCAGGATCTCCCCGCCGGACACATAGCGCACCACCTTCCCGGCGGGCACGTCATCCGGGGAGGCGCCGGGGGAAGAGGGGGACAGCGCCGAGTCCGCTGTCAGCAGGGCCGCTTCCCGCAGCAGGCTGATCTGCCCCCGCACAGCGGCCCCGGCGGTAGCATACTGCGTTCCGTCCGCTCCGGTGCGGATATCCATGAGCTCGGAATTCCCTTCTGTTTCCTGCCCGGAAACGATCAGCCCGTCGATCCGTGCCCCCAGCCGCTCTTCCGCCTCGGCGCATTCCCGGGCGGCTTTCTGACCGGCGTCTGCCGCCGCCGCCAGAGCGTCCCGGCGGGTCGCTTTCTCTTCTTCCTCCAGCGATGTCAGGCGGCAGTTTGTCCGGGCATAGGCATCTTCCCACGCTGTCCCCAGCGGAATCTCCCGGTGGACCTGCCCGGCTTCGTCCCGGTAATAGGCATTGTAATTATCTTCCATTCTGAAAAACCTCCTTCAGCAGCAGCAGCGCCGCACTGCGGCAGCCGCTGTCGTTCCATGTATTGTCTTCGTTCAGCAGGCACAGCGGGTACAGTCCTTCTGCGGCCCGCCGCAGATCCTCCCGGGAGGGCCTTCTCCCCAGCACCTGCAGCGCCGCTGTGGAAAGGATTCTTCCGCTGCCTGCTTCCCGCACCGGCTCCTTCATCAGCCGCTCCACATCGACCAGCCGACCCCCGAGCGCCGGGGCCAGCTCCTGCAGCAGGACGGCCAGCTCTGGGCGCTGCTCCCGGTGAAACCACCCGGCTGCAAAGGGGGGCTTTTCCCCCGGCCGGCTTTCCTCGTGAATGAGCCGCAGCAGGCGGGATAGCTTCACCTCTTCCCCTTCCGGCACCGGCGTCAGCAGGCAGATCCGCCTGTCCCGCACCCGGACGCTTATCACCGGGGGCAGGGTCTTGTGGCTTTCCGCCTTCGCAATCAGCCCTTCGAGCAGGTTCAGCCCCGGCTCATAGACCGAATCGCACATCCGGCGAGGGACCCGCCCGAAAAAGGTTTTCCCCGGGCCCCCGGCGCTCGGGAAACAGCCGGACGGCGCAGCCTGCATCAGCGCCATCGGGGTTACGGGGTAAACCTCCCCATCGGCAAAGCGCACGGCAAAATAATAAAGGTGCTCCCCCTCCAAGGCGGCGGTCTGCTCCGGTGTCAGAACAAACGGGTAGCGCCCGGCGCATTCGTCCTGATGCGTCAGCCGGAGGACCGGTTCTTCCCGCCTGTCCTGCGGGTTCAGCGCCGGAGAGGCGTCCCGCACCATCAGGTGCAGCTCGTCCCCCGGGGACAGGAGATAGCCTTTTCCGTCCTGCCCGATCAGGCGCACCACGCCGTTTTCTGAATTGCCCCCGGAAAAAAACCATTCCTCCGGCGGCGGCACTGTCATCATCAATGCCCTCACTCCTTTTGCGTTGATTCAAAAGCAGTCCCGTGGATAAAACTGCCTTTCATAAATAAGGGAAAAACGGAAAAATTGGACGCCTCAAAGTCCAATTTAATGTGGAAGTAAAATTTGTTTCGGGCTGTTCTTCTGGCTTTGCGTGCTGAATGAGTGCCATGACCGTCACCAGCGCCGCCGCTGGTTTGAAAAGGCTGGACCGAAACTTTTCCCTCCTTTGCAAAAACTTTGCCGCCTTCTATTCATCAGGCGCAAGCCCTGGAAGGGGGGTCCGGGGGAGAAACGCCGCCGATGGCGGCTTAATGAATAATGAATAATGAATAACGAATAGTGAATAATAATCTCGT
>CACYCG010000039.1 GCA_902772855.1 uncultured Ruminococcus sp. | reverse complement strand
GCCCCGATATAGAGAACAGGATTGACCATAATTTCACTCCACCTGGCTTCTTTGCAGGAGGGCAGCGGTTTTCAGCACTGCAATCTGCGTTTTGGCGTCCGGGATTTCGTTGTTAAGAACCATTTCCACAGCCTTTTGCAGCGGGATCCGTTCGATTTTGACAAACTCTCCCTCGTCGGGCTGCTCCTGCGTCATGTCCGAAATGCGGCAGCAATACAGGTGAATGATCTCGTCAGTGTAGCCCGGGCTGGGGTAGACCTGCCCGAGGGTGATATACTCCCGTCCGATGGCGCCGGTTTCTTCCAAAAGCTCCCGCTTTCCGTTTTCCAGCGGGGTTTGTCCCTTTTCCAATTTTCCGGCGGGCAGTTCCAGCACGACTTCATGGTAGGGGTAACGGAATTGCCGGACAAACAGCAGTTCGTTGTGCTCTGTCAGCGCCGCCACGCATACCCCGCCGGGATGCTGGACGATCTCCCGGAACGATTGGCTGCCGTCTTCAAGCTCCACGGTGTCCCGGCAGACATGGAGCACACGGCCTTCAAAAATACTGTCGGATGAAATGGTTTTTTCAAATAATTTCATGTCAGTTCCTCTTTCTATAATGGGCTTATTCCTGCAGGAAGCAGAAATGCTCTGCGTCAAACAGCCCGCAGTCTGTCAGCCGAAGCGCTGGAATGACCGGCAGGGCGATAAAGGAAAGCGTGGTGAACGGATCAATGAGGGGGGAGACCCCCATCGCATAGGCACGCTCCCGGATGGACTGCAGCTTTTCCATGAAAGAATCGGCCGGCTGCAGGCTCATCAGTCCGCCCAGCGGCAGCGGCAGGGCTTCCACGACCGCTCCGTCCTGCGCCAGCACATAGCCTCCGCCGATGCGGGCGGCTTCCTTAGCGGCTGTCAGCATATCTTTCGGATTGTCGCCGATGAGCAGCAGGTTGTGGCTGTCGTGGGCAACGGTCGTAGCCACGGCGCCATGCCGCAGACCGTAGCCTTTGACATAGCCCACGCCCACGTTTCCGGTGGCGTGGTGCCGCTCGCTGACAGCGGCCAGCAGGATTTCTCCCGAGGCCCTTCCCGCCTGCAGTTCTTCGGGGGTCATGGTCAGGTGCTCGGTCAGGATCTGTCCCGGCACCAGCCCGATCACATGGCAGACCTTTCCGACAGGCGCCTGCAGGTCTTCCGCTGTCAGGGGGGCTGTGTGCACGGTGGACAGCAGACAGGGGTCAAAGGTTTCTGCCGGGGCAGCGGGCAGGTCTTCCAGCCACACGCCGTCTTTCATGACCCTTGTTACTTCAAAATCCTGAAGGTCTTTGACGATCGTCAGATCGGCCCGGTAGCCGGGAGCCACTGCTCCCAGCCGATGCAGACCGTACATTCTGGCAGGATGAAGCGTTGCCAGACAAACCGCTTCGGCGGGGTCCATGCCCAGCGCCACGGCTTTCCGCAGGTGCACCCGGATGGTGCCTTCCTGCCGGATGCCGGCAACGTGCTTGTCGTCCGTGCAGAAAGCTAAAGAGGAGGTGTCCACGCCTTCCCGGATGACGCCCTTCAGGATGGCTTCGGCGTTCTGACAGGCGGAGCCTTCTCGGATGAGCACGCCCATCCCGGAGCGCATTTTTTCGAGGGCTTCCGGGTAATCCGTGCTTTCGTGGTCGGTGCCGATCCCTGCCCCCGCATAGGCCTGCAGCGCCTTTCCGCTGCCGCCCGGAAAATGGCCGTCGATCGGTTTTCCGGCGAACAGTTTGAGCTTTTTCATCACCTGTTCATCCTGCCCCAGCACCCCCGGGGCATTCATCATTTCCGCCAGCCCGAGCACCTTCGGATGGGACAGAAACGCTTCCATATCTTCGGCATTCATTACCGCTCCGGCGTGTTCAAAAGGAGTAGCGGGCACGCAGGAGGGAATCATGACATAGTAATTGAGGCGGGCTTTTTCGGCGCAGTCAAGGATCATCCGCAAAGCTGTTTTTCCGCCCACATTGACGATCTCGTGCGGGTCGGTGATAATGGTGGTCACGCCCTGCCGCAGTTCTTCTTCGGCATAGGCCACCGGGCTGATCATGGAAGATTCCACATGCACATGGGCGTTGATCCAGCCGGGCAGAACGGTTTGTCCCTGCAGGTCCACCTCCTGCTGACCGCTGTACTGCCCCACGCCAACGATCAGGCCGCCGCTGACGGCAACGTCTCCGCTGAGGATCTCTTGGGTGAACACATTGACAATGCGGGCGTTTTTCAGCACCAGCTCCGGTTTTTCTTCTTCCAGCGCACAGCGAATCAGGGTTTCTGTTTTCATGTCCGTCCTCCTTCAGTCGTCATAGATCCAGGAATATTCTGTGTCATACCTGAGGTATTCCTTTCGTTCCTTTTCAAACTGTTTCCATTCTTCTTCGGTCACTGTATTGTGGAGCAGGTGATACAGGTCGCTCAGTTTTTCATTTTGATGTATCTTATAAGAGGAAACGGAAAGCTCGGAATCGCCGTCATAAAAATAGCAGTTCGGGATGTCATCGTCCGTATCCTCCCAATAGTAGGAAGAGGTCTGCTTGACCTGTCTGCGAACCTGCGTGTCCCGGATGGCCTGCTTAATCTCTTCCAGCTCCTGACTGCTGAGCTGTTTGGTGAAACTGGGCGGAGAGCCGAGGACTTCCAGACGGGTATTGAAAACGATGACCTTGAGCGTCAGCGTGCCGTCCCCGTACACGCACAGGCAGTAATCGGTGGCAGTATTTCTGGCGGTCACTCCATCCCACACCGGAGAATAATCTTTGTGCTCAAGCAGTTTTCTCGGCAGGGACACGTCCTTTTGCACGGAAAACAGAATCCCGCTGTCGGAAAAATCAAATTGGGAGTAATAAGCGTTTTCGTCCTCCTGCATCCGGAAGGAAAGCACGGTGATGAACATCACGCCAAGCGCTAAGATCAAGGTAGCGGCTGAAAAGATGAAAATGATCAGGCCAACGGAAGAATCTTTTTGTTTCATGGGGCGCACCTCCTGTTTTACGGTTCATCATAGGGGTATTCATCGGGGTAATCGCTCTGGAAATACTGCTTGCGGCTGTAATAGCTGCTGCGCAGAGAAGATAGCTTTGCTTTTTCTTCTGAAGTGGGGATTGCTTTCATCCGGTCCAGTAATTCCTGCAGCTTTTTGTTTTTCTGAGCGGCGTTTTGCGAAATGCTGATGATCCCGTCCTTTTCCCGGATATACAGGCTCTCTTCGGAATAGCCGTTGTCATACAGGGGAGAGGCGTAGGATTTATATTCAAGGGAACTGAAGCTGTCGTAGCGGGTGCGGCGGGTGACGGAGTTTTGCAGGTGCAGCAGGTATTTGACCTCGGAATCCTCGATTGCCTGTTTGATCCCGGCCATTTCTTCCGGGGTGAGGGTACGCTCAATCCGTTCCGGCACGCCGTGATTGAGCAGGCTGCTTTGGGAAACAGGGAAGAACAGCACCATTCGGCCGTCACTGAACAGGGAGAGGCAATAATGGTCTTCCGTATGATACAGCCGGGTATTCTCGGTGGAATCGTAGTTTTCTTCCGCCACATCTTCCAGCGCCATATGGCAGTCGACCTGAAGCGACAGCAGCAGCCCTTCGGAAGGAAATTCATAGGAAGAATACATGGTTTTTTCCTCTTCGGACAGTTTATTCTGCAGCATCATGTTGAACAGAATCCCGCCCGCCAATATCAGCACAGCGGCGGTAAAAATAATAATGACCAGCCGGACGCTTATGTGTTCTTTTGGCATAATGACCCCTCCTTGCTGTTTTGCGAAAAATCGTTATTATCCTCTATTATACACCCTTCCCCTGCCACTCTGCAACTGCATTTTTGCCAGCGGCAGCGCCAGCGTGACGCTGGACCCGAGTCTGGGGGAGTGCCCCCAGACCCCCCTACCTGAACTTGAGCTTGATGAAGACGCTAAAAGTTTTGCAAAGGAAAGCAAAGTTTCGCTCCACCCTTTTCAAAAGCCAGCGGCGGCGCTGGACCCCGTAGCCGGGGGATTCTCCCCCGGACCCCCTTCCGGGGCTTGCACCTAATGAAGATGCTAAAAGTTTTG
>CACYCG010000038.1 GCA_902772855.1 uncultured Ruminococcus sp. | reverse complement strand
GTGGACGAAAACTTTCCCTCCTTTGCAAGACTTTTAACAGAAGAAGACGGCTGACAATCCCGGGGTCCAGCGCCGCCGCTGGTTTGAAAAGGCCCCAGCGAAACTTTGCCCTCCTTTGCAAGACTTTTAGCGTCTTCTCCGGCTGCAAGCCCCGAAGGGGGGGTCCGGGGGCACTCCCCCGGCTACGGGGTGCAGCGCCGCCGCTGCCTGCTTGACAAAAGGCGGGGTGGTGGAATACAATACAGAGGAGGGAAGGAGGGCAGCGTAGTGGAAAAAGAAAAAAAGAAGAAAGAACGGGTGCTGCGTCTGGCGAAACGGTGGCGGAAGGGATTTTTTTCCATCCTGTTCAGCCGGCTGGGTCTGGTGCTGCTGCTGCTGGGTATTCAGCTTTTGCTGCTGGTGAGCATCTGGCTGCTGTTTGATCAGTGGATGTCGCAGTATTTCATCGGCGGGCAGACTCTTTTTGAATTAGTGGTGCTGCTGTACCTGTTCAATACGCCTATGGACCCGAATGCAAAGCTCTCCTGGTTTTTGCTGATCGCCCTCATGCCCCTGCTCGGCTGCACCCTGCTGGTGTGGACGCAGGTGGAAATGGGGCACCGCTCCATCCGCCATAAACTGAGGACCCTTCAAAAAGAAACCGCCTCCCTGCTGCCGCAGGAGGAAGCAGCCCTGCAGCAGCTCCGGACCGTCAGCCCGGAATCGGAGGGGCTGGCGCATTACCTTTATAAGATCGGGAATTATCCGGTGTACACCCAGACCGAAACGGAATATTTCCCGCAGGGGGAAGACAAGTTTGAAAAAATGCTTCAGGAACTGGAAAAGGCCAAGCAGTTCATCTTTTTAGAATATTTCATCATCGAAGAAGGCTATATGTGGGGGCGCATCCTCGAAGTGCTGGCCCGCAAGGTCAAGCAGGGGGTGGAAGTGCGGGTGATGTATGACGGAAGCTGCGAGTTTTCCAAGCTCCCCGCCGATTATCCTCTCCGGCTGGCCCGCTACGGAATCGCCTCCAAGGTGTGGGAGCCGCTCAAACCCGCCGTTACCTCCTCCTATAACTACCGTGACCACCGGAAGATCCTGGTCATTGACGGCAAAACCGCCTTTTGCGGAGGAGTCAATTTAGCGGATGAATACATCAATCGTACTTCCCCGTTCGGCCACTGGAAGGACGCTGCCCTCATGCTGCGGGGGCCGGCGGTGGACAGCTTTACGATCCTGTTTCTGCAGATGTGGAATGTTACCGAAAAAAAGCGGGAGGAGTACGCTCCCTATCTCGGGCATTTTCCCCTTCCGAAATATGCCTCCGGCTTCGTCATTCCCTATGGCGACTGTCCCCTGAACGGGCACAAAGCCGCTGTGCGGGTCTATTCGCAGATCCTGTATACGGCCAAGCACTATGTCTACATCATGACGCCCTACCTGATTCCGGACGATGAATTGTACACCGCCCTGCGCTTTGCTTCGGAGCGGGGCGTGGACGTGAAAATGATCCTGCCCGGCATTCCGGACAAAAAGCTGATCTGGGCGCTTTCCAAGCGCTATTACCGCCGTCTGGCGGCGGCGGGGGTGGAGGTGTATGAATATACGCCGGGGTTTGTCCATTCCAAGGTGTTTGTCAGCGATGACGAAAAAGCGGTGGTCGGCACCATCAACCTCGATTACCGCAGCCTGTACCACCATTTTGAATGCGGCACCTATCTGGTCAACGCCCCCTGCATCAACCGGATCGTTTCGGATTTTTCGGACACCCTCCCGAAATGCCGGAAAGTGACGATGGACACCATCCGCCATGAAAAAATCTCCCGGAAGATCACCGGCGCCCTGCTGAAGCTGATTGCGCCCCTGTTGTGACCGGACAAAAAAACAGACGGGAAACCGGTTTTTGTCGGTTTCCCGTCTTTTTGTGCGCCTGTTGCGGGCGATCAGGTTTTCGGGATCATCTGCAGGAAGGCCTCTTCATCAATGACCGGAATGCCGAGGCTCTGCGCTTTGGTCAGCTTGCTGCCGGGGGCTTCTCCGGCGAGGACATAGCTGGTTTTTTTGGAAACGCTGCCCGAAGCCTTTCCGCCGTACTGCTCCACCAGCGCCTCTGCCTCCGACCGCTTGAGGTGGGGGAGGGTGCCGGTGATGACAAAGGTTTTTCCGGCAAACACCGCCTGCTGCTGAGGAGAGGGGGGGTTGAGGTTTTTGGTGTTCAGTCCGAGGGCCTGAATTTCTTCCATGACCCGGGCGGTTTTGTCCATCGCAAAATAGGAGGCGACGCTTTTCGCTACGATCTCTCCCACGCCGTCGATCTGCTGCAGCTCTTCTTCCGTGGCCTGCGACAGGGCTTCGAGCGTGCCGAAGCGGTCGGAGAGCACCTTGGCGGCTTTTTGCCCGATATGCCGGATCCCCAACCCGAACAGCAGCCGCCACAGGTCATTTTGTCGGGAAGCGTCAATGGCTTCTATCAGCTTTTCGGCGGAGCGTTCCTTTTTGCCTTCGAGCGACAGAATATCCTCTTTTGTCAGGCGGTAGAGGTCGAAGGGGGAGTGGATCAGGTTTTTTTCCGCCAAAGCATACAGCACCTTTTCGCCCAGCCCGTCAATATCCATCGCATCTCTGGACACAAAGTGGATCATATGCCGCATGAGCTGGGCGGGGCATTCCGTATTCTGGCACCTGAGCACCGCACCGCCCTCATCAAACGCCGCCTGCGCCCCGCAGGCCGGGCAGACGGTGGGCATTTCAAACGGGACCGAGCCCTCCCGGTGTCCGACAGACGCCACCACTTCCGGAATGATCTCTCCCGCTTTTCGCACGATGATTCGGTCTCCTAACCGGATATCTTTGGCAGCGATACAATTCGCATTATTCAGGATGGCCCTGCTGACCGTGGTGCCGGCCAGTGAGATCGGGGCAAAAACAGCCGTCGGGGTCAGAGCGCCGGTGCGCCCGACGGTGATCTCAATCTCCAGCAGTTCGGTTTCTTTTTCTTCCGGCGGGTATTTGTAGGCCTCCGCCCAGCGGGGAAATTTGGAGGTGCTGCCGAGGAGCTGCCGCTGGGACAGGTCGTTGAGCTTGATAACGGCGCCGTCGATCTGGAAATCCAGCTCTCCCCGGCTGTTTCCGATGTCCTCGATCCGCTTCAGAATCTCCTCTGCATTCCGGCAGACGTAATAAAACGGCAGAACCGTAAACCCTAATTCCCGCAGCCATTCCAGCGAATCACTGTGCCGGGAAATGCTTTCCCCTTCGACTTGCTGGACGTTGAAAACGAAAATATCCAGCTTCCTTTCCTTGGTGATCCCGGCGTTTTTCTGCCGCAGAGAACCGGCGGCGGCGTTGCGGGGATTCTTGAACGGCTTTTCCTCCCGTTCCTCCTGCCGGGCGGTCAGGGCTTCAAAGCTGGGAATCGACATATACACCTCTCCCCGCACTTCGAGGTAGGGGATGGGGCGGTTCAGGCGCATCGGCAGAGAAGCGATCGTCCGCAGGTTTTCGGTGATGTCTTCTCCCACCAGACCATCGCCCCGGGTGGACCCCCGCACAAACACCCCGTCCCGGTATTCGGCGGAAACGGAAAGCCCGTCGATTTTCGGCTCCACGACATATTCCGGGGCCGCCGCCGTTTCCCGCACCCGCTGGTCAAAAGCGATGATCTCTTCATGGGAAAAGGAATCGTGCAGGCTTTCCATGGGCACAGCGTGGGGAACCGGAGAAAACTTTGCCGCCGCCTCTCCGCCGACGTGCTGCGTGGGAGAATCCGGCGCGCGCAGAAGGGGGTATTCCTCTTCGATCTGCTCCAGTTCCCGCAGCAGCATATCGTATTCATAATCGCTGATTTCGGGTGCATCGTCGTTATAATAGCGGTTGTTGTGGTACAGGATCTGCGCTCGCAGTTCTTCGGCCCGGACCGCCGCTTCCTTGAAATCCATATGCTTTTCCTCCTAAAATACCGTCACCCTTCGAGGCGGCAGTTCTGAATCCTGTTCTGAGCATCTACGGTAAAGCCGATGGCGTGGTCGGTGAACATCCCGTCCGCATCATAATTGAAATACAGGCTTCCATCCGGATACACCCACAAAAACCCCGGGGCGATCCGCTGCATGAACACTTCTTTCGTCACTTCTCCGGGTTTTTCCCCGGTGTCCTCGCTGCCCCAGACGGCAATCAGCCCCCGAGCGTCCGCCATCTGGTCGGCGGCAAAGGTTTTCAGCCGGCGGTCCCATTCTTCGGCATCTCCGGCGATGGCTTTCAGCCGCTGCGTGGAGCGGCCGTAATCCATGGAAGCGTTCTCTTCCGGAAACAGGGAAACCGAAAGCGGCGCTTCCAGCCAATGAATCTCTCCTTCGAGGCTTCCTTTGCGAAGGCAGAAATAATCCAGCTCATCGTCAATATCGGCAGCAAAGGTTCTTTTTTTTGGTTCGGTTTTAGCGGCTGATTTCGAGCGCAGCCATTGAATCAAAGACATAGTACCGTCACTTCCTTTTTTGGGTTCAGGCTGAACCGATGGTTTGAGCAAATCCCACCACAAGCGGCATGGTGATCACCGACAGCAGGGTCGACAGCGTGACCAGCCGGACCGACAATTCCGCATCGTTCCGGAATTTGGCGGCAAACATGGTGGTGGCGGCGGCCGCCGGTGCCCCGGCAGCGATCACGCAGGTGATCAGGATCGTATCCCGCACGCCGCACAGCATCATCCCGCCCAGCGCGATCATCGGAACGGCGATCAGCCGGAAGAACACGCACAGATACCCCCGTTTGTCCCGGAAAGCATCGGGCAGGTGGGATTTTGACAGATAAAACCCCACAATCATCATCGGCAGGGGGGTGTTGAGGGCGGCCAAAAAGCTGATGGGCTTGTGCACGATCTCCGGCACGGGCAGCGAAAATAAAAACAAAACCAGCCCGAGGGCCATGCCGATCAGGCAGGGGTTGAGAAAGATCTTTTTCGGAGAAAGGGCTTTTTTATCCCCGCAGGACAAAACGACCCCGAAGGTCCACAGCACGATGTTGAACACCACGATATAGACCGCTCCGAAAAAAACGCCGTCCGGCCCCACGATAGCCTGCTGCATAGGCAGGGACATATAGCCGCAGTTGGAGAAGATCAGGGCGAAGCGGTAGACCCGGTTTTTTTCCGGGACCTTGTGATGAAAGGCGGCATAGGCGATCCCGATGGTGGCGCCGTGGATCAGCAAAGCCGCCGCTGCCGCAGTGAGCAGCCCGCTGAGCATGGCGGGGTCGAAGGGACGGATGAAGTTTTCCACAATGACGCAGGGGGTCACGATGTACAGGACGATATCCGTTATCGAGCGGGCGCCTTCTTCCGTCAGCATCCCGATCTTTCCGCACAGATAGCCCACCGCTATCAGCAAAAACAGCTCCAGCACCTGCGTGCCCACGGTCAGAAAGTTTTCGATCATAAGTCAGGATCCTTTATGTATGAGATCCGGTTTTTTACAGCCGGTTTTTGAAATCCTCGTATCCGAAGGACCTCAGAAGCTGCACCTCTCCGGACGCTTTCAGCAGGCGGATGCAGGGCAGCGGCATTCCGTTGAAGGTGTTGGTTTTGACGGTGGTGTACATCGCCATATCCGTAAACACCAGCCGGTCCCCGGGGGAGAGGGGAGAATCGAACGAATAATCGCCCATGACGTCCCCCGCTAAACAGGAGGGGCCGCCGAGGCGGTACACATACGGCTTTTCTCCCGGTTTTCCCGCTCCGACGATCTCGGGGCGGTAGGGCATTTCCAGCACGTCGGGCATATGACAGGCGGCGGAGGTATCCAGAACAGCGATGTCCCTTCCGTTTTCGATGACGTCGACCACGGAGCAGACTAAAAAGCCCGCTTCCTGCGCCACGGCTTCACCGGGCTCCAGATACACCTCCACCCCATAGCGCTGCCGGAAATCCCGGATCAGCTCCACCAAAAGAGGGAGGTTATAATCCGGCTTGGTGATATGATGGCCCCCGCCGAAATTGATCCATTTCATGCGAGAGATCAGGCCGCCGAAGGACTCCTCCACCACCCGGAGGGTGCGCTGCAGGGTCTCGGCGCCCTGTTCGCACATGGTGTGAAAATGCAGCCCGCTGATGCCGGTCAGATCCTGCCCGTCAAACAGTCGGCGGGGGATGCCCAGCCGGGAAAAGGCGGAACAGGGGTTGTACAGCTCCGTTTCGATCTCCGAATATTCCGGGTTGATCCTCAGCCCGTAAGAGGGGCCTTCCGGCAAAAGACCGCTGTCCCGGAAACGGCGCCACTGAGAAAAGGAGTTGAAAACGATATGGTCGCAGTAAGTGACCAGTTCCCGGATCTCCTCCTCTTTGTAGGCGGGGGAGAAAACGTGCACCTGTTTGCCGGGCATTTCCTCATGGGCCAGCCTGGCCTCAAACAGACCGCTGGCGGTCGTGCCGCTGAGATACTGCCCAATCAGGGGGTAGGTCTTATAATTGGAAAACGCCTTCTGCGCCAGCAGGATATGCGCCTTGCTTTCCTCTTCCACCCGGCGCAGGATCTCAAGGTTCCTCACCAGCGCCTCTTCGTCGATCACAAAGCAGGGCGTGGGGAGATTTTTCAGGACCTGAAACTTATCCACCGTGACCACCTCATTTCCATTCTTTCCTCTTTCAACAAAGCATTTCTATTATACCACAAATCCATCTAAAAGAAAAGCCGTGCGGGGGCTTCAGAGGAATTTTTTTCTGCCCGGAGGAGGGGCAGTCAGCTGTTAGAAATACTGGTGCTTCAGGTTTTTCTCCTGTCGTTACGTTGCTGAAGGGCGAAAGGCTGCTGAGATGGTTTTCTGTCCTGCCCGGAACGCCGCTTTGAAGGGAAGAAAATCTCCCACTGGAAACGCCGCCGCTGGCGGCTTAATGAATCATGAATCATGAATAGTGAATAAGAATCTCGTGCTTGAGGGTCTCCTTCTGGTTTTGGCTTTCGGAGGCTGCCGCTTTTTCGTAAAGTTTAAGCCCCGGAAGGGGGGTCTGGGGGCACTCCCCCAGACCCGGGT
>CACYCG010000037.1 GCA_902772855.1 uncultured Ruminococcus sp. | reverse complement strand
GCGGACAAAACCTTTACCGCCTGGCTGAAAGAAGCGGATCTGACCAATGAATCCGCCTTATCGCAGGAATCTATTTTCTATGGCCGGAGCGTTGCCATCCACGGGGAAGCCCTCGGCGGCACCGGAGAATACACCTTCGCCTATTATTATAAAAAACAGAGCAGCACCTCCTACCAGCGCATCGGCGAAGGGTTTACGGATACAAAGGACGTCACCTTCAAACCGGCTGCAGCAGTCCCCTATGACATCAAGGTCGTGGTCAGAGACAGCTCGGGCACCACTTCTGCGAAGGTGATGACCCTGAAGGTGAGCAAAACGCCGCTGCAGTTGAGCAGCTCCGTTTCTTCCCTCAACCTTACGCTCGGACAAAGCGTTCGCGTTTCCGCTGACGGCACCTACGGATTCGGCGGGTATACATATGCTTTTGAATGCATCGAACGCACGGACGGAGCCGCCATTCTTTCCGGCGCCGTGTACGGAAACACTCAGACAGCCGTGTTCAAACCGGAAAAAGCCGGAAAATATAATGTGACGGCGGCTGTAAAAGACCGCTCCGGCGCCGTGGTGAAGAAAACCTATGTCGTGACCGTGAATCCCGAACTGGTCAACCATTCCAAACTGTCTGTCACGCAGGTGCAGGCCGGGAAAAAGGTAGGGATCGTTGGCTATGCAACCGGCGGCACGAAACCGCATACCTACGCTTACTACTACAAAAAGAGCACGTCCCAGACATGGCAGCAAATCAATGTTTCCGAAACGACCTCTTCCACCTACTTCATCCCCTATCAGGAAGGGACCTATCAGGTGCGGGTGGATATTACCGACAGCAACGGCATCAAGCGCTCGCTGGTGATGACCGTTAAGGTGACCTACTGATCCCCCTGACCTTCCGATGAACGGAAAACCAAACATCAAATAATCGACCCCCGTCCTCCTGTGCCTGACTTCAGGCTTTGCAGAAGGACGGGGGTTTTTGTTCAAAAATTGTTTTTCAAACCGCTGCTTCAGAACAGGAAGGATAAATTATTGTCCTCCGACAGATTCGTCAGAGAATACAGAAACAGGACACCGTCTGCCCCCTCCTGTTCGGCCAGCGCCGAAATGTCTTTTTTGTAATAGCGCAGGTCCGCCATGACGATCGTGCGGTAATGTCTGGATAAAAACGGCACCAGCGCATGAGCATAGGAATCTTTCACCACCACCAGACAGCCGTCCGGGGCGTCCTGATTGGTGATCCGCACCAGGCTGTGATTGCCGTCCAGAAAAACGGGGTATTTATCATCATTGGCAAGCTGTTCCCGGAAAAAGTAGCTGTTTCCGGTTTTTCTGTCTTCTCCGTCTATGATCTCCACCTGCACAGCCTGCGGACTCTGGGCTTTGTCGCTCCACAGCTCCACGCTGTCGGGAGGCGTGAGCCATAATGCACTTTTGGAATAGGAAGTCCCGTAAAATCCATCCACGGTCTCCACGGAGAAATCTTCCCGCTTCAAAGGCGTTTTTCCCAGCGCCGTGCAAAGCATCTGATAGCCTTCAAAAGCGCCCCGGCTGTTCCAATGATGGTCGGTACGGTAGTACAGCGGGGTCTCGGCGGCGGCTTCTTTGAAATGGTCGTAGACATCGGTGAAAATCACCTTGTCCCCCAGCGCCTGCCGGAACGAATCAATCAGTTCCCGGTCCCGGTAGGACTCATGGACCAGAGGAAGACCCTGCTCCTGAATGGCCCCCGCAGAGGGAATGACCGTCATATAGACGGGAATGTCGCTGTCTTCGGCGTATTCCTTGATAAACCCGGCGTTTTTCAAGAGGTTCCCCTCCGCAGCCGGGGCAGGGTACAGCGTATTGTCCGCTCCCAGATAGATTCCCTTGGAACCGTTGCGCCCGGAGCATAGTTCATAATCGGCGCTCAGACCGGCATAGAACAGCCGCCCGGGAATATGGTCAGACAGGAAGGTATCCAGTTCGGATTGGAAGGTGCCGTTTAGGATCTGCTCGGGCGCTGCACAGGGAAAGCTCACGAGCTTTTTCTTTTCCTGCGGCGAATACTCTTCTTTCGGCAGCAGCAGATAGCCGATAGCCATAGCAAAAATAAACCCGCAGAAAATCATCATCGGCAGCAGCTCCGGCAGACGGCGAAAACGGCTTTTGAGCGGAACCGTTTCCATTTCCGGTTTTTCTTTTTCCATCTTCCCCACCTCCGTCAGAACTTAAAATACAAAAACGGATTGTAATCGCTGCTGACTAATTCAGCCGTGCACAGCAGCAGGGCACAGCAGGTGCCCAGCGTATCCAGCGACAGGCGCAGGGGCCGGACTTTGACTTTTTCGTACAGCCATTTCAGCAGCGGTGTGCTCAGCAGGATGGAGCAAAGAAGCAGCGGCAGATAGCCAAGCACCGTCACCGTCAGGCTTTCGCTCATGAAAAAACCCTCCGCACCGAAAAGGCGGGCGATAAAGCTCCCCATCTCCCCTACGTCCTCAAAATAGAACAGAACCCAGCCGAAGGTGAACAGAACCGCCGCATAGAAATGCCGCAGGAAGCGGGGCGCTTTTTTCAGGAGTTTCAGCAGGAAGACTTTTTCCAGCATCAGCCAAACGCCGAAATACAGCCCCCAGAGGATAAAGTTCCACGAGGCGCCGTGCCAGAGGCCGGTCAAAAACCAGACCACCCCGATGTTGATGATCTGTCTGCCCAGTCCTTTGCGGTTGCCGCCCAGCGGAATGTAGACATATTCCCGAAACCAGGTGCCCAGAGAGATATGCCAGCGCCGCCAGAATTCGGTTACGCTCTGGGAAATATAAGGATAATCGAAATTGCGGACAAATTCAAAGCCGAACATCCGCCCCAGCCCGATGGCCATTTCCGAATAGCCGCAGAAATCAAAATAGATCTGCAGGGTGTAGGCGATGATGCCCACCAGCGAACCGAGCGCCCCCGCCTGCGCTCCGGTTTCCCGGACGGTATCCCACAGGCTGCCCATTTCATTGGCCAGCAGGATCTTTTTGGAAAGTCCGATCAAAAACAGCTTGACGCCGCTGTTGAATTGCTGCAGGTTTTCCCGGCGGTGACAAAGCTGCTCGGCAACATCCTGATAGCGTACGATGGGACCGGCGATGAGCTGCGGAAATAAAGACACATAAGTGCCGAAATCAATGAAGTTTTTCTGCACGGCCACAGTATTGCGGTAGACGTCGATCGTGTAGGACATGGTCTGGAACGTGTAAAACGAAATGCCGATGGGCAGCGCTACTTCTATGATGGGAACGCTGACAAACGGCAGCACCATCTGAATGGTTTCCCCGATGAATCCCGCATATTTGAAAAAGCCCAGCAGCCCTAAGTTCGCTGCCACATCCGCCGCCAACAGCCATTTGGCAAGTGTTTTTTTTGAGCGGAAATGGCCGATGAGAATGCCGGCAGTGTAATTCAGCACCACCGATACAATCATCAGCAGCACTAAGGTCGGCTCCCCCCAGGCATAGAACACCAGATCCACCACAAACAGCGTGATATTGCGGAAGCGTTTCGGGGTGAGGTAATACAGCACCAGCGTGGCGGGAAGAAATAGAAACAGGAACAGTAAACTGGAAAAAATCAACTGTCTTCACCGCCCGTCACGGGTTGATCGCTGCGGTGAAAATGCTGCGGATCTTTTCATCGTCCGGAGAAATGACCAGAGATACATACAGGCCCTCCCGCAGCACTTTGGCCTTTTCAATCATTTCCACCTGATCCTGATCATAATTCTTGATGGCATTATACGTTGCCTGCAGGTTATCCTGCAGCTTCTTTTCAATGTCGGCGGCAGCGTCCTCATCTTTGGCTTTGATGTAGATGATCTGCTCCTGCTTCAGCCCGTCCGAGCAGATAGTGCCGGCATAATCGGCCATCTGGTCTTCTTCAATGCCCAGGGTGCGCTTGATGCGCTTGGCGGTAAAATCGGTCATCTCCTTCGGGAGCGTCACTTCGCTGCGGACTTTGTCTAAAGTCGTTTTCAGCAGGGAATCTCCTTCCGCTTTGGAAGCATCGGAGGGCGTTTCGGAGGCTTTGGAGGCACTGTCAGATGCTTCTGTGGAAACGGCAGAGCTTTCCGCAGGGGTGGAAGAGGTTCCACTCGTCTGATTTCCGCCCGAACAGGCGCTCAGGGAAAGGATAGCGGCAACAGCGAAAGCCGCCAAGATCTTTTTTTTCATGGCTATTTCTCCTTTTTTCAATTTCGTTCAGTCAGCAGGGGACGTTCAGGAAACATGGGTTTTCAGATATTCCACCCATTGATAGCAGCCGGCATCGGAAAAATGCAGCCCCATCGCAGAAGCATCGCTGCAGTACTCATACACCAAATTGCCGTATCCGTCCGATACCACCGAGGCAATATCCATATACCGATAGCCCCGCTCGGCGCAGACGGCCTGAAGCTTTTCGTCAAACTCGGCGATCGTGCGGTTGTTCAGGTCTCTGAGCTGGCTGTCCGCCAGCATGGGGGTGACGGATTCGATATAGATCTCGGCGGAAGGACATTTGGCTTCAATGCGGGAGGTAAGCGTTTTCATGTTTTCAATGGAATCGTTCACGCCGTACAGACCGATGTCGTTCATGCCCAGCATGATAAAGATCTTGTTTGGGTTGATCTGCCGCAGTCCGTCATCGACCGTTACCTTCGTGCCGTTGTAGAACGGGTGGACGTTGCCCTCCCGGTACAGATCCCACAGAGCGTTTCCATACCCTAAAGAACCGGCGCATAAAAACTGTGCATCGCCCAACGAACCGTTATCGGCATAATAGGAGAGCTTCAGCGTGACGCTGTCGCCCACAAAGACGGCATCGTCAAACCAGGAGGCGTCTACCG
>CACYCG010000036.1 GCA_902772855.1 uncultured Ruminococcus sp. | reverse complement strand
GTATAAGTTTTGAAAAGGGGGTCTGGGGGAGAATCCCCCAGATACGGGGTGCAGCGCCGCCGCTGCCCTTTGCAAAAACTTTGCCGCGTTCTATTCATCAGGTTCAAGCCCCGGAAGGGGGGGCTGGGGGCACTCCCCCAGACCCGGGTCCAGCACCCCAAGGGTACTTCCGCTGGGCGCGTCACGCTGGCATTCTGACGTTTCCTTGACTTTTGCGGATAAAGATTATAAAATGAAAAAAACAGTCAGAAAGGGGTCTGCTTTATGAAAAAACTCTTATCCATTCTACTCACGGGGCTGCTGCTTGCGCTCGGACTGACAATCTCTGTTTCGGCTTACTCCGATTCCGCAAACGGAGATTGGAGTCAAAAAAGTGTTATCCTTCGCACTTCCTCCGAAGCCGAACTGGTTGTTCGCATAGGAGATATTGATGCGTGTAATGACGAAGATGCGGTTTCCGAGAAAGAATACAATCCGTTTACCGCAAAATCTCAGTACGCTCACGGATACCCGTGGGGAAAAGATGAACACGATGCCGCCGGAACCGATCGCATCTTTGTCGGCTCCCACTGGAAAGGGGAAAGCTGCGATGGCTATTCCGCTAATTATGCCGAATACAAAAAGGGAAATGATACAGAGCATGCCTATGAAGACGGTGCTCTGCGGTTGACAATGGAATATGATGCCTCTGAGATCACCGTTAAAAACGCTATTCTTCAGCTTTGTATCGACGATTTTCAGGCTCTCTCGATCGGAAGTGCTTTTTCGGTGACAATAAACGGCAAGGATGCTCCGTTTATCTCAGAACTGCTGAACCATACCGATCAGACCGGTCCCACGGCGTATATTGTTTCCGCTATGATCCCTTCCGCTTTTTTTGAGGATATTTCCTCCGGAAAGATGACTGTTGTCATAGATGAAACAACGGGGATCGGTGACGGCTATGCGATCGACTTTGCAAAGCTCCTGATCAACTACGACGATACGGTTTTTACCGGCACATTCAGCGGAACCACCGAACCGGGGGCAACGGTTCGTCTGCTCGGCACTTCCACCACCGTCACGGCATCGTCTGCCGGCGGTTTTACATTCAGTGCCATTCCCGGTATCAATGCCGTGCGGGCTTCTAAAGACGGTTTTGCGGAAAACTACGACACCGGGATCGTTCTCAGCTCGGGAACAGAATGGAAGGCTGAGGTCCCGCTCATAGAGGGAAGCGGCAGTCCCGATATTGACTTCTCGAAATTCGGTGTTACAAGCGCAAGGGAAAGCGGCAGCGCCGATGCATCGGCGCAGGAATCGGCTGTCAGCGAAACGAGCCATTCCGATGACAGCAAAACGCAAAAGGATCCTGAAAATGAAAAGAATCCTGAAAGTAATTGCGGGATCTGCCATTTCTGCCCACAGCCTCTTGGTCTGTGTATCTTCCTCTGGCTTCTTATCATTCTAATTGTGATCAGCGTTATCGTGACGATCGTAGTGATCATCAAAAAGAAACGAAACAAAACATAAAAAAACTATTTCTGTTTTTCGAGAAACAGAATCGTCAAAAGCGGCGGAACCCCTTGAAAAATGAGGATCTCCGCCGCTTTTCTTTGCCGGACTTTTTATGGAATCAGACGGCAAAAAAGCCCTCCTGCCGCCTTTGACCTGCCAATATGCACAAAAATAATTAGCAATTATTGGAAGAAAAAAGGGTGGAAACCTGCTATTGGGTATTGACAATATTTGTCGTTTATGGTATTTTATGTATGGGTACTTTTGGTATGAACGGGTACCCCTTCCAATGCTTAACACGAGCGATTTTCCGCAGAAAATCGCTCGATGTTAACCCCGAAAACGGAATTAGCCCCCTTTTTTCCGTTTTCGGGGCTTTTTTATTTCAAAAAGACGAACCCGTTTTTCTGCTGGCTGTATGGCAGAAAAACGGGTTTTTTTGGTTAGGATTCTTCGGCGCCCATCTGGAATCGTTTTTTGGCTTCTTCCCAGAACACTTCTTTTCCGGTGACGGCCAGCCGGGAGAGAAGACTCATCATTTCCCGGCTTCTTTCCGCCGGCAGGGCCGAACCGGCTTTCACAATGGCGGTGTAGGCGGCTCGTTTGTTTGACTTTACATCCTCGAGCGTTTTAGCGCCGGAGGATTCGATGGAATCAAACACCGTCGACACAAACAGTCTGCGCTCCTCATCGCTGAGCGTATCCAGCCAGCGCTCCAAGGTCTCGTTCATCAGCATACTGACAGAGGAAAGGCTTTCCGCTTCCACAAAAGACGTCCCCAGCACGCACCAGGTCATCGGGTGATGCTGGTGAATGCCCTTGGCGCTGCTCTGGATGATTCTGCGCTTTTCCTCCCCGGACAGGAGGATACCCACCAAAGAGGATTCCGGAAGGATCTTCTCCACCTTTTCCACCACAGAAGCATATTCGTCCGAATCAATGATGGAATGGTTAAACCCGGGCCCGTCGTTGGAATAGATCTTCAGGATCCGGTTTTTGCGGACGTATTCACTGCAGAAAGCCCCGCCGTACACCGCTAAATTGCCGCCTTTGGAATGGCCCCCGATGCGAAGGGGCAGGTCGAACAGGGCGGCTGTGCTGTCCACATACCGGGCCGCCGCCAATTGGCCGGGGGTCTGGTGCAGATAGCTGAAATTGCAGTCTTCCCGCCAGCCGACAAGGGTATTGTCCGTTCCCCGGAAGGCGATGTACATGGTTCCGTCCTCCGGCAGAAACGTCACCGCCGAAAACTGCACCGACCGCTGGGCATCCACTAAATTGACATAGCGGGCCACCCGCATATTCCGGAAGCGCTCGGTTTTAGCCGCCAGCGCCATCAGAGGGTCGGGGTCGTTATAGGGGGCAGCCGGCTCATTGCCGGACTGCTGATACCGTTCGTACAATTCCCACAGGGAGAGGGAATCCATCCCCTCCGCCGGAACGATGCCGTCCATTGTGACATAGGCCAGTTCGGACAGAATGAGGTTATCCACTTCGTTGAACGGCGATCGTTCAAAAGAAAGGTCCCCCCGCCACTGAAGATAATCCATAATATTGCCAGCCATACCTGCTCTGATCCCCTCTTCCCTTTGTGTTATTCCTGATAGGACTGCGCCACCCGGATGATCACATCATACAGCTTTTCCACCGTATACTCCCCGATGATCGGCTCTAAATGGCTTTCGCCCACATGAGAATCATCGGTCAGGAACACATAGGTCCCTCCGGTGACGACCGCCACCGCACGGGCAAACAATTCGGTGTTCCGGTCACTGTTGGAGGATACGACCGGGACGATGCGGATGCCCTTTTCCGCCGCCGCACGGACGGATTTTTTCAGCGATTCCTCCACTCCCTCATGGGGCGGGGCATCGAAGATCAGGAAGGCCAATTTGACCGTGTCCTCGTGCCAATCGCCTTTTTGCAGCGTTTCTTCAAAGATTCGGTCCACCGCTTCGGGCAGGTCGCCGCCGCCGTCCGCTGTTTCCTGATTCAGGCGATCCTGGACCTCTTTGATGTCCGAAGTGAAGGGACTGCATTTGGTGACATAATCATCCTCAAGATCCCGGTAGAAATTGACCGAGTAGGTAATAGTTTCCGTGCCGAGTTTTTCGGCGATGCCGGTGAATTCCTTTTGCAGGAAAATCATTTCATCGCCCATAGAGCCGGTGGAATCGACAATGAACATGATCTCCATCTTTTTGCGGTGCCGTCCTTCATCGGCCACGGTCACCGCCATTTCCCGGCCAAAGCTCTTGCCGGATGACTGGGAATCCTGCACCGGGGTCTCCACCTTGAAAACCTTCTGGACCGACCCGCTGAGCACTTTGACAGCAGAAGCCTTCTGTCCCTGCTCATGAAACAGATAGACGATCCCGTTTTTATCCGTCATTCCCTGCCACAGCACCGTGCCCTTTTCATCGAGAAGCTGCACCGAAGCGGCGCAGACCGGCTGTTTGCTTTCGCTGGTAACGGTCACCATCGTGCGGAAACGGGGGTCAATGCCGTAGCTGGGGAAGGTGATCTTATCGGCATTGATCAGCCCGGAGAAAAAGCCCCAGTTGAGGTTATCGTTCCATTCTCCGGCTGTCAGGACGCCGATGCCGGGTTCGGGGGATGTGGGTGTATCCGGGGACCCCGGAGTGCCGGTTCCCGGTTCTCCGATGAAGCCGTCAGAAGCAGGAACTGTCGGGGAACCGTCCGCCACAGCCGCCTCTTCCGAATACCCCCTGCCTTCATAGACCGTCCCATCTGTCAGACGCTTGGAGCCATCCGCTGAAGCAGCAGACGGCGCTTCTCCGGCAGCGCTTTCAGCCGGTGTGCCGGAAACAGGGGTCTTGATCTCCGAGCGGCTGTCCGAGGGTGCTTCTGTCGGCTTTTCACTGCCTGAAGACGCCTCCGACGGTGTTTCGCTGCCCGAGGACGCTTCCGACGGCTTTTCGCTGCCCGAGGACGTTCCCTCCTTCTTCGAAGCAGCCGAAGAAGAGGACGGGGTCCCGTTTGACTCCGCCGGGGACGCAGCCGTGCACCCGGCTCCCATCAGCAGCAGGGCGGACAGACACAAACAAATCATTCGTTTGGTTTTCATGCAGATCTCCTCCTTTTTGTATAGCATCATGCTGCGGGGACATTCCCGCTGATAAAAAAACTGCGGCGCAGACCTTCCCTTGAAAAAGGCTGTCTGTGCCGCAGGAAACTTCCGAAGAGTCAGGGCCGACTCTGTTTGGCACAGGCGATTGCCAAAGAACCGGGACCAATGTGGCATCCCACGCTGAGCGACAGGGGGCTGCCGTGCAGTTCAAACTGCGGAAAAGCCTTCTGGATGTCTGCCTTCCAGCTTTCCACTTCAAAAGCCGTCATATTGGAATAGGCATAATGCAGGGTCATGCGCCCGGCTGAAACAAAGGGCTGGAAGCGTCCGTGCAAATCTTCCTGAATGGCGTTGAGCATCGCCAGTCTGGCCGCTTTCGTGCCCCGGCTTTTGGCGTAGGCGTCCAGTTTTTCGCCCTGGATCTGCAGCACCGGCTTCAGATTCATCACATTGGCGATCAGCGCCCCGGCCGCCGTGACCCGGCCGCCCCGTTTCAGGTAGGTCAGACGGTTGACCATGATATAAATGCTGGAATCTCCCCCATCTTCCTCTAAGATCCGCTGGATCTCCTGCGGGGGGACATCCTCTTCTGCCATTTGCAGGGCATCCATCGCCGATTGATACTGTGTTACGGAAATGCGCCGGTTGTCCGCCACAAAGACTTTTCCCGCATATTCCGCCTGCGCTAACTGCTGAGCGGTATGGCAGGAGGAGCTTAGTCCGGAGGACATGGGAATGTACACTAAAGAGTCATAGTCTTTCAGAATCTTATCCCACGTTTCCATCAATTCCCCCGGAGAGGGCTGCGTGGTGGACACCTCTGTTTTCGGATCCGCGATCAGGTGATAAAAGGCATCCTGCGACAGATCCAATCCTTCTCTGTACTCCCGTCCGTTGACGGTAAAACTCATCGGCAGCAGAAAAAGCCCGCATTCATCGGCTTCCTTCTGCGTAATGCCGCTGTTGGTATCGGTGAGAATCGCTGTTTTGCTCATGCCGGTTTCCTCCGATCTTCCGCTTTTCTTCAGCGGCAGCTATTCAGTTCGTTCCGCATCCGCAGGGCTTCCCGCCGGGCGGCCTGTGCATAGTCTTCCGGCGCACAGCCTTCCTTCTGATAGGCGCACATAATGCCCCGGGAGGAATTGATGACAGCGCCCAGTCCCTTTTCGTCAAAAGCCCCCGCCACGTCTTTGGCGCCGCCTCCCTGCGCCCCGTAGCCGGGAACCAGGAAGAAGGTGTGGGGCAGTTCCTTCCGAAGATCGGCAAGCTGCTGCGGGTAGGTAGCGCCCACCACAGCGCCCACGGAGGAATAGCCGAAAGCGCCAATGCGCTCGCTCCCCCACTGCTCGCACATTGTGCCCATCGTCCGGGACACGCTCAGGCCGTCTTCAAAGGTGCGGTCCTGCAATTCGCCGGAAGAGGGGTTGGAGGTTTTGACCAGAACAAAAATGCCCTTGTCCTTTTCATCGCAGACCTTCAGAAGCGGCTGGATCCCGTCCGACCCTAAATATCCGTTCACCGTCAGGGCATCGGTGCCGAAGGCTTCAAACGATTCCTCTTCCACCTGCGTAGCCCCTAAATGCGCCAGCGCATAGGCTTCCATCGTGGAGCCGATGTCGTTGCGCTTGCCGTCGGTGATGACGAACAGGCCTTTTTCCTGTGCATAGGCGATCGTCCGGCACAGCGCCCGCATTCCGGCCCAGCCGTACAATTCATAATAGGCCGCCTGCGGCTTGACCGCCGGAACGATATCACACAGGGCGTCTATCAGCCCCTGATTGAACAGAAACAGCGCCTCGGCTGCCCCTTCCAGCGTTTTGCCGCAGCGGGCATAGGCCTCTTCCCGGAGAAAGGCGGGGATATACGCCAGTTTCGGGTCCAGACCGGCCACTGTGGGATTATTTTTTTCCTGTATTTTCCGAATCAGTCTGTCAAAGGACATGATCATTCGCTTCCTTTCTGTTGCCGACGGTGTCATCGCCGGTTTTATAAGATTCCAAGCCCGTCAAACACGATTTTTCCCCGGCAGATCGTCAGTTTTACCCGGGCGGACAGAGTCCGGTGCTTGAAGGGGGTGTTCTTTGATTTGCCGTGCAGAGCTTCGGGGTCGACGGTCCAGGCTTCCTTCCGATAGAAAAACAGATCCGCCGGAGCACCGATGGCCAGACTTCCGCCGGGGATCCGGGCAATGGCAGCCGGAGAGGCAGACATTTTCCGGATGAGTTCCCCTTCTGAGAGGAACCCGCCTTCCACCAGCACCGTATAGGCGGCGGCAAAGGAGGTTTCCATGCCGATGGACCCGTTGGGGGCGGCTTCAAAATCCGCTTTTTCCTCCGGGCTGTGGGGGGCATGGTCGGTGGCGATGGCGTCGATCGTCCCATCGCAAAGCGCCCGGATCATCGCCTGCCGGTCTTCCTCGGTGCGAAGAGGGGGATTCATCCTGTAATCCGCATCCCGGGACAGCACTTCCTCTTCGGTCAGCATCAGATAATGCGGAGCGGTTTCGGCAGTGACCTGAACACCCCGGGCCTTTGCTTCCCGGATCATAGCGGCAGAGCGGGCGGTGCTGACATGGCAGATATGCACCGGCACCCCGTAGGCCGCTGCTAAGGCGATCTCCCGGGCGGTTCCGGCTTCTTCGGCGGCATCCGGCATTCCTTTGACCCCCAGCGCCTCGGAAACCGGGCCTTCGTTGACTTTTCCTCCCGCTAAATACGGGTCTTCACAATGCGCCGTCACCGGAATCTGAAGCCGGGCGGCCGTTTTCATGGCCTCGACCATCATCGCTGTATTTTTCACCGGGCAGCCGTCATCGGACAGGGCGGAAATGCCCGCCCGGTACAGCGCTTCGATATCGGTCGGCTCCTCACTTTTCAGTCCCTTGGTAATGGCGCCGACCACATATACCCGGGCGTCCGCTTCTTCCGCTTTTTGCAGGATATAGCGCACGGTTTCGGGGGTGTCCACCGCCGGAACCGTATTCGGCATCGCCAGTAGGGAGGTTACTCCCCCGGCCGCAGCCGCCCGGCAGCCGGAGAGGATATCTTCTTTCCAGGTCTGTCCGGGGTCTCTCAGATGAACGTGCAGGTCCACCAGCCCGGGAGCGGCTGTCAGACCGGTCCCGTCGATCACAAAAGCGGTCTCATCGGCTAAGGAGGGATCACAGATTACCCCGTCCCGGATCAGCAGGCTGCCGATTTGATCGGTATTTCCGGCCGGGTCCAGAAGACGGACCTGCCGGATGAGAATGTCTTTCATCTTTTTTCCTCCCTTACCGGTCCTCGTTGGAAGAACCAAAGAGTTTTCCGAACCGCCGTTTCAGCTTTTCGCCCAGACCGGCCGATTTTTCCTCTTCTTCCACCGGCCACTGGCCCGCTCCGGGAGCAAAAGGATCGGCGGTAGTATCTTCTCCGTAGCCGGTGTAATAATCAAACTGAGCGGCCGCAGGAGCGGGTTCCGGTTCCGGCTCCGGGGGAGGCGGCGGGGTGCGAAGGGCGGCATAGGTCTTTTTATATTCTTCCGCATTCACGCTTTCAAGGCGGGGAATGACGGTGAGCGCATCGGCTTTCGGCTGCCACGGCTGCTCCGGGGCGGCGGCTACTTCAAACTGAATGCCGGCTTCCTGCCAGAACAGGTATTCGGGCGGGGCAGGAGGAGTCGGTTCTGCCAAAGACGGCAGGGGCTGCGTGACTTCAGGCACAGCAGGCACCGGAGTTTCGAGCACTGCCGAGGCCTCCGGGATCTCAGGCATGGCGGGCGCTATCACGGCCGGGGCCTCCGGCGCTTCGGGCATAGCCGGAACGATCGGTGCGGGTACTTCCGGCACTTCGGGCACAGCGGGAACTGTCGGGACAGCTCCGTCCGGGAGCACCGGAGCGGCAGGCTTGACGGCCTTCTCCATCACTTCGGCAGCCGTCAGAGCGGCAGCGGCTCCTGCAGCAAAAGAAAGCGGCTGGCTGCGGCGTCCGAAGCGCTTTTCATATTCGGAGAGCGGAGTCTCCTCTTCGGCCGGCTTTTCTGCGGCAGCCGGGACCGCTTCCGGCTTCGGCTCAGCAGGCTCTTCGGGTTTGGCAGCCGCCCCGAACAGGGCATCAAACCGGGAAGCACCCTCTGCGGCGGGTTCTGCCGGGGCAGGTTCCTGTGTTTCGACCTTCGGAGCGGCGGGCTCTTCGGGTTTGGCAGCCGCTCCGAACAGGGCATCAAACCGGGAAGCGCCGTCTGCGGCGGGTTCTGCCGGGGCAGGCTCCTGCGTTTCGGCCTTCGGAGCGGCGGGCTTCGGCTGAGAAGCTGGGATCACCGGAGAAGCCTTTTCAATATTGACCGGGAGACTTCTTCCCGACTGATCGACAATAGAATCAATGCGGACCGTCCCGTCGGCATCCTTTGTAATCGCCAGCTCAAACTGAGGTCCGGCGGGAGGCGGCGGGGGCGTTTCGGCGGGGGTCTCCGCCCGGTAGATCTCCGTGGGGGATCCGGTGGGAAGCTCCAGGAACGAATTGCCTTTCAATTCTGTTTCTTCTGCAGGAGCGGGCGCTGACGGAGCCGCTTCGTAGAAGTTCTCGTCATTATCCATGATGAAAAAGCTCTTCAGCTTCTTCAGCAGACGGCCTCCTCTGCCCGGACGCACCTCCGGAGAAGCGGCCGGAACGGACGGTTGCTTCGGCACAGCCTCCGGCGGCAGTGAAAATACCTTTGTCTGCTCCGCCTCGGGCTTTGTAGCTGCGGTCGTTTCGGGCTCCGGCTCGGTGTCCGT
>CACYCG010000035.1 GCA_902772855.1 uncultured Ruminococcus sp. | reverse complement strand
TGCGAAGACTAGCACCTGAAGCTAGCGCGTCTGCCAATTCCGCCATACCCGCTTATCTGCTTTGCAAAGCGTCCGCTTTGCGACTGCTCTATGATTATAGCAAAGCAAACCGGAATTGTCAAGCATTTTTTTGAATTTTTTTTCGGAAACGTCCGAATCGCTGTCCACCCCCCTCACAGGCGCTCCCCCGCTTCCATTTCCTCACGCCTGGCTCATGATACGGATTGAATCCATGTGCGGAATATGGTATAATGAAAAAAGGGAGGGATGAGCGTGAGAGTGTTTGATGACTACCGCTATAACCTGATTGCCTTCACGCCGTTTTGCCACACCAAGGAGTATGTGGACAATGCTTTAGCGGCTATCGGAGTTTCGTACGCTGACATGGGTTTTTTACTGCATTGTGGGGACGTGGACAAAATGTTCCAAAAATACCCCTCCCTGCAGGCCTACTGCCGCATAGAGGACCCTTCCCGCCCTGCACAGGAATACGGAAACCGCATCATCACCAGTCTCTCCCCCGATTGGACAAAGGGAGAACTGTACGCAAAGAAAGAGGACCTTCCCTTTATCGAAGAGATTTTCCGGAAGATCCCCCGTCCGTGGAACTTCGGGTTTGCAAAACTGATGCTCGACGGCATTGACTGGTACGGGGAAGGCGTCCGGCCTCCCGCTCTCAACGATAGCTTCTGGCAGCAGATCGTTCCGCCGTTTTCAGAAGCCGTGGGCCGCAGCGGGATCCTGCTGGAGCATTCTTTCGGCGACAGAAAAAAGCGGAATACGGTCTGGGTGCGGGTGGAAGCCACGGCATCCCCTTCCCCACGGGATACCTCCGACATTCCAGAGCGTCTGAAACCGTTTTTCGGAATGCCGGACTATCACCGCAGGCTTTGTTTTTTCACCCACGAAGAAAACGAACGCACGCATCTTCTGGAAAAACAGTTCCGACAAGAGGCGCTGGCGTTGTTTGAGCAAACCGGACCGAAGACGGCGCACACCGCCCAGGAAGTGCTTTCCCAGCCGTTTCTGCCTGGTCTATGCAACAAAAGAACCATTCAAAAAGTTCTCAGAAAGCATTCCCTGACAGCTTCTTTTGTTTCCGGGAACCTCCCCGGCGCTAATCAATTCGTTCTGCGGGATGAACACGGATTCAAGTATCAGGTCCTCCTCGACCGCTCGCCCTCTTCCAATGGCATTACGTTCCGGCTGCGGGTGGTCAGTTATCAGTTTACGCTAAGTCTTCCGGATCAGCAGTTCTGGTTCTTCCGGGAAGAAGAAGCGGAACCGGTCCTTTCTGAGCTGATGTTGTTTCTGATCCGGCTTCGGGAAGAATGTAGCCAGAAATGGGCGAACGCTTTCGGAGAGGACCCAGAGTGGGCCTGAGCCCTTCCTGCACGCAAAACATCTCACAGAAAAAAAGAAAGATCAACAAGACAATCCAGGAAACAACTCAGCAGGCCGTTGCTTTGAAACACAGGGGATGCAATTGCTGTCAGGCCGTTGTGGGCACTTTGGCAGGAGAAACGGACCTTTTGGAAAAACAGCTTTTGCCGTTAGCCGCCGGATTCGGGGCGTAGATGGGCACAATGGAAGCCACTTGCGGGGCACCGGTGGGCGCCGGAATGATGGCCGGGCTGAAAACAAAAGGAAGCATGACCGGAAGAGTCACCCGGCAAATCACCGAAACCTTCCGCTCCCTGTGCGGGGCCGTCACCTGCCGGGATTTGAAAGGAATTTCCACCGGCTGGGTCCTATGTCCCTGCGATGAATCTGTTTTAACGCCGTGCAGGCTTACGGAAAAAGTATGGAGCTGTCCCGAACAGCCGAATCGCCCGGGATCGGGCAGCGAAAGGAGGAGTATGATGAAACCGTTTTGGAAACGATGGCGCACAGCCGCCGTTCTGGTCGGAATAGCGGGAATCCTGCTGTTTGCTTCACCGCTTTCTCCCCGTGCGGCTGAAAGCTCCTACGCCTGCCGGCCTTTTTCGGACGAAACCGTCGCCCTCACCCGCTGTGAAGGAACGGAAGAGTGGGTAGAAGTTCCCTCTGTGTGGGATGGAAAAACAGTGGTCGCGGTAGAAGAAGGCTGTTTTGAGCACCATCCGGAAATTTTTGAGATCGTTCTCCCCGACTCGGTCACTTCCATCGGGCGGAGAGCTTTCGCCGACTGCGAAAATCTGACGGAAGTCGCTTTTCCAAAAACGATCTCCACGGTTGGAAAAGAGGCTTTTGCCGATTGCCCTTCTCTGTCGTCCATTCGTTTTTATGGCACGCCGGATGAGTTTCTTGCCATCTCCATGGACTCAGAGACAAGAGACCTGCTGCGGGAAAAACTTCTGTTTTATAAAGAGAACCCTCTGTCTCCGGAAGAGGTGTCCCGGATGAGGAAGTCCTCCGCCGCTTACCAGACCGCTTCGGCGGCTTCTCCGGAAGAAAACCGGGAGGGACAGTTTCAAGCCATGATGCTGATAGCTGTGGCCGCCCTCATCCTGCTGGTGGCGGCCGATCTGATTCTCAGAAGAAAAAGCAGCCGTCAGGATGACGGGGACAGAAATAACAGGGATCGATAGAGAGAAAATTTGCAGGATAAAAAAGCAGGGCAGCCTCCCCTCTCCGGAGGCCGGCCCCGCTTTTTTTGTTTCACTTCATGCGTCTGATTTCATCAGCATCCGGACAAAAACAGATGCAGAAAATCCCGAAAAACCGGCTCCCATGCTTCTTCGTGATGGCGGGCCTTTTCGGTCAGGACCACTCTGACCTTTTCTTCCGGCAGATGCTCCTTCAGAAAGGCGGCAGCCGACTGAAACGCTGGGGACATTTCCTGCTCCTTTTCGTCCCCGTTTCCCATATACAGATACAGAAACGGCATTTCCCCGCCGCTTTGGGAAAGGACCCACCGGTTCAGGCTTTCTTCGGAATATGCCAGAAAAGCGGGAGAAAACACCCCCGCAGAGGCATAGGTTTCCGGGTGGCGGAGGGCGGTAAAAAAGGAAAAAAGGCCGCCGGAAGAACTTCCGCAGAACGCTCTGGAGGAGCGGCCGCTTTTTACCGGAAAATGCTCCTCCACATAGGGGATGACGGTCTGAAGAAGAAAGTCGTCAAACGCTTCCGCCTGCAGGCCGCCGGACAGCTTCACCAGCAGCCGGATGAGAAGATTCGGGTACAGCACCGGCCCGATGGAAGCGGGGGTCAGCTCCCGGAAGCGGTCCTTGGGGTCATCGTTGAAAATCCCCACGACAACAGCCGCCCTTCCGGTTCTTGCATATTCCTCCCGGATGGCTTCCCGCACATGCCAGCAGCCGAAGGCACAGCGCTCTTCTTCAAAGAGGTTCTGCCCGTCTGTCATATAAATCGCCGGAAGCTCCTCCCCCTCTTCATGCGCCGGAATATACACCCGGACGGTTTTGGTTTTTTTCAGAAACGGAAAGCTCAGGTCAGCGATGGTTTCTTCTATCATAATGCGCCCCTCCTTTTCATGTGTTCCGGAGAAGTTCCGGAAGTTTATCAAACGAAGACAGGGAGGGCACCGGGACGTTGATGGTGCCAAAGCCATACGCCGCATGGATAAACTGCGCCCCCGCCTGCATGGCGGCGTCATAATCCCCTTGAATGTCTCCGATGTAAATCGCCTTTTCCAGTCCGTTCCGCCGGGACAGCAAAGCGATATTGTCGCCCTTTCCCAACAGATTATTGCCGTAACATTCGATATCCTGAAAATACTTCCAGAAATCATAATGGTCTAAAAAGGCTTCTATGTACCCTTTCTGACAATTGCTGACAATGAACAGCGGCCAGTCCCGGGACAGAAGGAGAAGGGTTTCTTCAAGGTGCGGGTACAGTGTTCCGCCGTGGGCCCGGAGATAGTCATTTTCATGTTCGCAGCAGACCTCCAGCACCCGCATTTGCTTTTCTTCCGGCAGCCCCGCAAAAAGGATCCGGGCAATAGCGTCCATCGTCAGGCCCATGACCCCCATAATGCTCTCCCGGGTGACGAGGGCCTCCGGATAGCCCTCCTTCAGAAGCTGTTCATTCCAGGAGGCGGCGACGCCCTCGGAGGAATCCCACAGCGTTCCGTCCATGTCAAAAATCAGACCTGTTTTCACGCTTCCACCATCCTTTGATAGATCTCCCTCAGGCGGGCAGGGTCATGAGGGGTTTCGGAAAGAATGGTGATGCGCCCGGGGCGCACGGTGCGGGCTTTTTCCCAGATATCGGCAAACATCTCCTCGGTAATGCCATAGGAGCGGGGGTCGACCTGCAGGCCGTAGGTGCGGAAAAACTGCATCAACCCATCGGGGCTTTGCCCCTGGAAGATGCAGGCGGGAATGCTGCCCATCGCCACCGCCATGCCGTGGGAAATCTTTAGCTCTGGATAATATTCTTCGATGGCATGGGCAAACAGATGTTCGCTGCCGCTGCAGGGGCGGGAGGAACCGGCAATCTCCATCGCCAGCCCGCCCATGACCAGTGCCCGGGACAGAATGCGGATGAACACCCGGCTGTTCATATCTTTTTCGTCGCAGTGATAAACGGAATCGTAGCTCATCCGGGCCAGCGCATAGGCAAAGTCTTCCACGCGTGAATTGGTTTTCTGAGCAGAGAGCTTCCAGTCGTACAGCGCCGTATGCTTGGCGATGGTGTCGCCGATGCCGGAAAGAGTCTGCCCGATGGGGGCGGTGGTGATCATATTGGTGTCTACAATAATGGCGGTGGGAATCTTGCAGGAAAGGGTGCGGCGGGTTTTTCCCTCCATCTCCAGCACCGAAAAAGGCGAAGCCAGAGAGTCGTTGCTCAGGGAAGTAGGCATACAGATGTACACGGTCTTGCTGATGTGAGCAGCGTATTTGGCTGTATCCAGCACTCTCCCGCCGCCAATGCCGATGATGACCTTCACTTCCTCCATGCTGACTTTTTTGGCGATGGCCACCGCCTGCTCATAACTGGCGTTTTCCATCGGGTAAATCTCCGCTCCCCCGAAGTCATGGCTGATGTCCTCGATTTTTTCCCGGTACAGTCCGATCAGAAACGGCTCCGAAACGATCAGCGTTTTCTGCCCGATCATCTCCGGAATATACCGCCCGATGATCTCGTCCGAATGAAAAAACGCATCTTCTTCTACCGCTAAACAAATCGGAAGGTTGAATCTGGTGTGCTGGTTCATGCTGTTGTCCTCCTTTGTTTCCGGGGCTCCCCCCGCTTTTCTATAAGTATAGCACATTTTCCCTCCAGTTGAAACCCCCAGATATCGGCCAGCGTGACGCTGGACCCGGGTTTTTCAGGCGCCCTTCTTCTGACAGCCTT
>CACYCG010000034.1 GCA_902772855.1 uncultured Ruminococcus sp. | reverse complement strand
TGATATAACGGGGCTTCATTATGAGCGGGGGACGGTCAAGGATCTGAGCGCCTATCAGGAGGCCGCCCGCATAACCGTCACCTTTACCGATGCCATCCGGGACGAACTGGTTCTGTATCGGGACGAAAAAGGAAACTTTGCAGCCACCCTGAACGACAATCTTCAGGGGTCGCTCCCGAAGGAATATGCGGAAGAGCTGATCAGTCAGTTTGCTGTTCTTCGCAATAAAGAAAGCGTCAAGCTGATGTCGACCGAATCGGAAGCCTCTCAGCCTGAATCGTCCGAAGAAGAAACATCCGGGCCGCAGAGCCAGCCGGAATCCTCCTTGACAGAAACAGCCGAAGAGCCTTCGGAAACATCGTCAGAAAGCAGGGAAGAATAATATGCTGCAAAAATGGATCAACCGCCTGCGCCCGTATCGGGAGGCCATTATGTACCTGATCTTCGGCGGCCTGACCACGCTGGTCAACTTTATCGTATTTCTGACGCTGCGGGCTTTTTCGGTCGATCTGATGGTGACAAACGTCATCGCCTGGATCTGTGCGGTCCTGTTTGCGTATCTGACCAACCGGCGATGGGTTTTTGTATCAGAGGCAAAAGACGGAAAGGCCCTGCTGCGGGAGATCCTCTCGTTTTACGGCGCCAGAGTTTTTTCTCTGCTGATCGAGCTGGGATTGTTTCAGGTGTGGGCCATCCTGTTGGCCCCCGCCCTGTCCCTGCAGGAGGATCTCACGGCGGAAGCCGTGGTCAAACTGGCGCTGCAGGTCGTGGTGATCGTGCTGAATTATATTTTCAGCAAGTTCATTGTTTTTCGCCGTCCCAAACAGGAGCAGGCGAAAAAAGATCCCCCCGGCCCCGCCTCTTCTGCGAAAACAGGCTCTGTCCCCGAAAAAGACGGTTTTTAAGCCGAACACAGCATTTCCAGACCCGACCGGATGGCCGGGTCTTTTTTTGGGAGGAAAGCGGTTTTCTCTAAAATCCCTTCCGAGACAGCCAAAACACCCCCCACAAAACACCCCCCACAAAACGCTCCATATCGCATAAGCAAAAGGAAATCTTGCATAACAAAAGGGTAAGATCAGGGTTTTCTTTGCAAAAATGCAAGTTTTATAAAAAAACTTTCAAATGCTCTTGACGAATCGGGATGTCTGTGCTACAATAAGAATGTTTTCCGGAGAATGGATCCGGAAACGCAGGCAAAAGAAAAGAAATGTGAATGAAGGAGTGACAGATGATGTCCTATGTAAACGAAGTTCTTGAAAAGGTAATTGCCAAGAATCCCGCTCAGCCGGAATTCGTACAGGCCGTCAAAGAGGTGCTGGAGTCTTTGGAGCCGGTGATCGAGGCCAATCCCCAGTATCAGAAAGAAGCGATCCTCGAGCGCATCGTCGAGCCGGAAAGACAGCTTATGTTCCGTGTGCCGTGGGTGGACGATCAGGGAAATGTGCAGGTGAACAGAGGCTTCCGCATTCAGTTCAACAGCGCCATCGGCCCCTACAAGGGCGGTCTGCGGCTGCATCCCTCCGTTAATCTGGGCATCATCAAGTTCCTCGGCTTTGAGCAGATTTTCAAGAACTCCCTGACCGGTCTTCCCATCGGCGGCGGCAAGGGCGGCTCCGATTTTGATCCCAAAGGCAAGAGCGACAGAGAAGTGATGGCTTTCTGCCAGAGCTTTATGACCGAACTGTACCGTCACATCGGCGCTGACACAGACGTTCCCGCCGGCGATATCGGCGTGGGCGCCAGAGAGATCGGCTATCTCTTCGGCCAGTATAAGAGACTGAAGAACTGCTATGAAGGCGTTCTCACCGGCAAGGGCCTTACCTATGGCGGCTCCCTGGCCCGTACCGAAGCAACCGGCTATGGCCTGCTGTACATTACTCAGGAACTGCTCAAGGATCATAACATCGAGCTGGCCGGAAAGACTGTCTGCGTCAGCGGCGCCGGCAACGTTGCCATCTACGCTACCCAGAAGGCTCAGCAGCTCGGTGCGAAGGTCGTTACGCTGGCTGATTCCACCGGCTGGATCTATGACGAGGAAGGCATCGACGTGGCGGCTGTGAAAGAGATCAAGGAAGTCAAGAGAGCAAGACTGTCCGAGTACACCAAGTATCGTCCGAACGCCCAGTACACCGAGGGCAAGTTCATGTGGACCATTCCCTGCGACGTGGCGCTGCCCTGCGCTACCCAGAACGAGCTGGACGTGGAAGCTGCCCAGAATCTGGTCAACAACGGTGTCATCGCTGTCTGCGAAGGCGCCAATATGCCCACCACGCTGGAAGCTACGAAGTTCTTCCAGGAGAAGGGCGTTATGTTTGTTCCCGGTAAGGCGGCCAACGCCGGCGGCGTAGCCACCTCCGCTCTGGAAATGTCTCAGAATAGCCAGCGTCTGTCCTGGACTTTCGAGGAAGTCGATCAGAAGCTGCAGGGCATCATGGTCAACATCTACCACAACATCTCCAACGCTGCCAAGAAGTACGGCTTTGAGGGCAACTATGTGGTCGGTGCCAATATTGCCGGTTTCGTCAAGGTTGCCGACACCATGATCGCTCAGGGCGTTGTCTGATTTCCCGCATCGTCACTTCTTTTTCAACGAATATACTCCAAAACGCACCGGCTGTCCGAAAGGGCAGCCGGTTTTCTTCTGAAAATCCCTCAAAAGAATTGCGCCGAAAAAGATTCTATGCTATCATAGGGGAGAATCCAATCGGGAAAGGAAACCTTCGATGATAGATAATACACAAACAAAACAGCGGGCAGTCGCAGCGGCAGTCGATACCGGAGAATACGATGTGGAAGCCTCCGTGCAGGAGCTGTATGAACTGATCGAAAGCGCCGGGGCGGAAGCGGTCGGCTATGTCATCCAGAAACGGGACACCCCGGACGGTGCGACCTGCATCGGCTCCGGGCGCCTGGAAGAACTCCGGGAGTTTGCCGAGGCGCAGGAAATTGATTTTCTTGTGTTCGATTCCGAACTGACTCCCACGCAGATCCGAAATATCGAAGAAGCGACTGGGGTGCGGACCATTGACCGCACCATGCTGATTTTGGATATTTTTGCCCTGCGGGCCCGCACCAATGAGGGCAAACTGCAGGTGGAATTAGCGCAGCTTCAATACCTCCTGCCCCGGCTGACGGGAAAAGGGCGGGAAATGTCCCGTCTGGGCGGAGGCGTGGGCACCCGAGGCCCCGGCGAAACCAAGCTGGAAACCGACAAGCGCCATATCCGCCGCCGTCTGAATGCCCTCAAGGAAGAGCTTTCTCATGTAGCGGACCGCCGGGAGCAGCTTCGCACCCGCCGCAAAAAAGACGGCATCATCACCATAGCCATCGTCGGCTACACCAATGCCGGAAAATCCACCCTGATGAACACGCTCACGCAGGCCGGGGTGCTGTCGGAGGATAAGCTCTTTGCCACCCTGGACCCCACCTCCCGTGCCCTCACCCTGCCCGGAGGAATGAGCGTTATGCTGATCGACACCGTTGGACTGGTCCGGCGGCTGCCCCATCATTTAGTGGAGGCGTTTCGCTCCACCTTGGAAGAAGCGGCGCTGGCGGACGTGATCCTGAACGTCTGCGATGCTTCCAGCCCGGAATACAGACTGCATCTTTCGGTCACCGACCAGCTCCTGCGGGACCTTGGCTGCACGGAGACCCCCATCCTGTCCGTTTTCAATAAATGCGATCTGGTGCAGGACCCGCAGGATCTTCCCCGCATGAGCGGCAGCGTGTGCATCTGCGCCAAAACAGGGGAGGGCGTTCCCGAGCTGCTGCACAAGATCGAAGAAAACCTTCCGGTCCGTTTGAAGGCGTTCCGGGTCCTGCTGCCGTTTTCGGAAGCGGGACGGATCGCCCGCCTGCGCAGCAGCGGCGCCCTGCGCTCAGAGGAATATACCGAAAACGGCATTCTCATCACAGCCGTTGCAGAGCAGGCCCAGTGGCACTTGCTGGAGCCTTTTCCTGAAGTGAAAGAAACTTATAACTGATCGTTCTTCCGGACCATTCTGGTCCGGAACTTTTTTATTCCTTTTCTTACTTTTTTGCACGCTTTTCTGCACGGCATCCGATTTATTAAAAGTGAAAATAATATATTCTAAAAAAATCTTTTATGCAGCAATACATTCCATAAAAAAGCATTTGTGATATAATTATATGTGATAAAAATATACAGTGAAAATAATTAAGCGGATCACTACTTTTTCTTGATTTAATCAAAAAATAATGCTATAGTTACCTTAAGAATACCATTTGGATACTGCAGATAATATAGTAATAATTCCAAATATTTTATCTCAGAAAACATCTTAATAATGTAATACTGCAATATGAAAAAAAGGAGTGCTGCTGTATGAAAACGACTTCTGCCCGATTCAAAAAGCTCATAGCGCTGTTGCTGATCCTGTCCATACTGCTGAGTTCCGTTCAGTTTCTGCTGACGGTTCAGGCAGAGGAACTGCCTCTCGGTGATTCTCTTCATGGATGGCAGGTTTCCTGTTTCTGGGGCAACGGCTCCCGGGACTATGCGATCGATTCCTCCCGTTCGGAAACGATCGCCATCAAACTGACGGTGGAATACTATGCGCCTCTTTCTGTTATGACGAGAGATTTTGCTCCGGGGAGCGTCAGTTTTTCCGTTCCGGACATTGGCGGCGTCAGACGAAGCGGAGCGGCTTATGAACCCGACACAGCCTCCGACAGCCTTGATTCCGATTGGCTTTGTGCCTATGATATTGCCACGAAAAGCTATGTGTTCACCAACAAGAACACATTCCAGGCCAACATTCCGCTTTCCGGCGGCTTTGAATTAAAATGGACGGTTTCCACCAGAGAATGTATTGATGGATATTCTCTCAGCAGCAACCCTGTTTTCACGCTCGAAGGCGACAGCATCCGTATGCCGGAAGTTTCTTTTTCCTGCCATACCGATCGAGATTATTACCGTCTTTCTTTGGCAAAAGAATACCTGGATTATAATGAAACCTTTTCCAATGACATCCGGAATGAGGATTATATCACCTATGTTTACCGGACCTATTTTTCGGTCTATCAGCGTGCCAGGGGAGGAGATCTGAACCGGTATTTTGTCAAGATCGAGATAGATGACGATCTGCCCGATGAGGATTACGAACAGATTATCGTCCGGTATGATAACGCAAACTATTTTCTGCAAAAGGTTCAGGATCCCTATTCCGCTTCGCAGGTCTGGGGGTTTTACCGCTTTTTTGATTATCCGGAAGAACAGCTTTCCACCGATAAGTTCACGGTTTCTTATCCCAGAAGCATGGATGGAAAAAACGCTACGATTACGACCTTCTTAGAGGTACAGTATTTAGATGAGCCGGACGGGAACTATGTTACCTATGAGTCTGACCTGCATCCGAATGAAACGCTGACGGCTTCCATTACCGCCCCCATCAAGTTTTATTCCTATACCTACGGAGGCGGCAGATTTGACGTCAGGAAAAAAAGCTCCTACGAAAGCTATGCACATCAGATCGACAAAACCTACTCCGGTCTGGAGCCTGCTTATGCCGATAAATATTTATCCAAAAATATCTATTCGGGAGAAACGGTGCGCTTTTCGCTGGAGGGAGTCTACACCCTGCAGACCAGTGCCGGTTCCCGCAGTTCCGTTGTCTGCACCACGTCCAGCAGTGCCGGCGTAGACCTGACCGATGAAGACGCCGACCTGTCCACCCGCTTTGATATGGTTCTCGGGGACGACAGATTGTATGTAGAGAAGAACAGCCAAACGATTCGTCCGGTGGAATCAGACGAATACACGATTGCGGGTTTAGTCATGCCGGCGAACAAAGGCGATTATTCCTATGATATATATGTATCCGACGTCGGCTACCGCAGTGAAGCCCCCACCGTTGCCCAAAACCGCAGCGGAAGAAATGATTACAAGCTGTACGCCTCCGGCAACACTTCCACTCAGAGATCGTTCCGATTCGATACTATTTCCCAGACGGAAGGATTTGAATCCTATACAGACGGTGTCAAGGCGGTTTATGTGGTCATCCACGAGGTGTATCTCAGCCTGAACTATGCGGTTTCAGTGGACATTCAGTTTCATTTTGATATAGACCGGGAGATGGCGCTGCCGCTGGGACAGCAGATCAATTCGGAAGGCTTCATCACCAACGAAGGCTATATGCGGGTGTTCAAGACGACCGGCGGCGGCAGCCTTTGTCGGGCAGGCGCCTCCCATTATGATTATTCTCACCAGCAGGGCACCGGGATCGAATTTGATTCCCCGGAATACAAATCCTTTGATATGCTCCTTGATTCCATAGCCTATACCGATAACTATAACGCCTCGGATCTGACTCAGAACGAGCTGCTGCTTCACGCCTGGTCGTCCGTGTATCTCCGGGATATGATGTCCTCCATTTCTTCTATGACGGATATTACATCCGATCTGCGGAATAAGGAAGATGGAGCCGGTTATGACATCGGCATTACCTCCCAGGGAACGATCATTTCCGATGTCTATTCCGACAGCGGCATTGTCGGGGAATTGTCAGCCTTTTCTTTGTATGTTCGGATGCCTTCGGTGCTGATCTTTGATGAACAGCTCAACAAATTGGAGCTCAAAAACTGTTATGCGAAGGACAGCACCGGCCGTCAGCTTCTTACCGCTGATTTTCGGGATCATGTCACCCTCCGTCTCATCGTGACCCCCTCCGGCGACAGGGTGATCGCTGCGGATTTTGATTTTTCGGATTCCCCTTTAGACATCAGTTATTTGGTCAACGTTCGTCTGGAGATCCCGGCTGTTTTCTCGTATGCGGATTATAAGGAAATGGAGATCAAAACCTTCCTTGTGCAGTCCTATATCATGATCCAGGACAAGGGGATTCAGAAGGTGATCGCCAAAACGACTCCCACGACCGATGAAGAGGATTTCAATGAAAACGGACTAACTTCGGAAGTCATGGCTTCTTCGGAAAAGTCGACCACCTATGAAAAGATTCTCGAATGGAAGGACACGGCGGAGAAATACGTCAGATCCTCCACCGACGACGGCTGGAGTCTCGTTTACGATGACGTCAACGACCTGCTTCGCTCGGAAACGACCGTAAATGCAGCCAGCAGTCTTCTTGATGCACAGGCGAACAAGCGGGCCGAGTATGATTATAAACTGAATTTTGATGTCGGCTCCAATTCTTCTGATTTTGTATTTGCCGATGTTCTGGAAAACGAACCCGCTTCTCAGTGGCACGGTCAGGTCATCGGGCTGGATTTTTCCCATGCGAAAAGCCTTGGGCTGATTCCATCGGTGTATTATGACACCACCGAGCGGGTCTATACGGAAACGATCACCAACCCGGATGCCGGGCAGTTTACTTCCAATATCGGCGACTTCACGCCCGCCCGTGCGGAGGAATGGGCAGGGGATTACTGGATCCCCCCGGTGAACAACATCCGCTCCCTCGTCGTGCGGCTGGATGCTGCGAATCTCCCCAACGGAGTGATCTCCGACGTGCAGGTGAGTTTTATCATTCATATGCGGGCGCCGGAAGACGTGGACGATTCCTTGTACGAAACCAGGGCGGTCAATACCCACACCGTCTATTACACCGGCCACAATATCATGTTCGACCAGCGCAAGGACGAAGAATCTTTTGAAACGTTGGTGCTTCTCAAGGAACCGACCCTCACGCTGACGCTGAAAAAGGTTGACAAGGAAACCGGAAAACCGCTTGCGGGTGCTGTGTTCTCTTTTTATCGGGACAGCAAATGTCGTTTCCCGCTGGTGGAAAACGTGGAAGTCAGCGCAATAGGCGAGATTTTCCTTGATTCGCTCAAGCCGGGCACCTATTATTTTAAAGAGGTATCCGTTCCCATCGGCTATCGCCTTGATCCGACGCTCCATCGGATCGACCTGATCGGCAGCGACCAGAGCTATCAGACTAATGCCTCTCTGATTCTGGAAAATGAACGGCTCAAGGGCACTTTGATTTTTACGAAAAAAGATGCAGACAATGCTGCGGTCACGGGGCTTGCCGGAGCGGAATATTCTTTGTATGACGCCGGCGGGATCAATGTGTTCACCGATGAAAACAACGTCTATCAGGAAAGCGGCGGGACGAAAAGCATTTTCACCACCGATGCAAACGGCAAGATCGAGATCACGGGGCTTCCGTGGGGCGTGTATTATCTTGCGGAGATCACCCCGCCTCCCGGCTACGAGCTCAACCCGGAGCAAGTCTGGTTTGTGATCTCTAAAAACATCAATGTGGACGAACAGCAGACGCAAAATGACATCATCGTCTATCAGGAGCAGACCGATGAGGAAAAGACAGCCTCTCTGAAGCTCATCAAATACGATCAGGACGGCGTCACCACCCTGCCGAACGCCTGGTTCGTGCTGGAGAAGCAGGAAGAAGACGGCACCTGGCAGGAAGTCTCCTCGGCGGGAATGCTGAAAACCTCTCCGGGCGGCTTCATCATCGCAGAGGGACTCAAATTCGGCACCTATCGTTTCCGGGAGATCAATCCACCTACAGGGTATGAAATAGATCCCCTGTCCCCGGTTACCGCCCCAGTCACTCTAAACGCCTCCACAGCGGAAACCGTTCAGACAATGACCAAAACGAATCCCCGCATTCTCGGAAGCGCTACCCTGCGGAAAGTCAGCGACAACGGCACCCCCGTCAACGGGGCAAAGTTTGATCTGTACATGGTGATCGGAGAGATCGATTATTTGGATGGCGTTGCGCCCGATGACCCGCAGGACAGCCTGATCCGCACCGGTCTCACCACCGCCACCCGCAGCGGGCAGGCGGGAATGCTGGAGACGGTAGAAGGACTCGAATGGGGCACCTATTATTTCCGGGAGACCTTTGCCCCCCTCGGGTATGAAAGAAACGATACGATCTATGTCTTTACCATCAGCGCTGAAAACGCCTCTACCACCGTGGATGACTGCCGGCCCGTCAATTACCGCAAAAAAGGCGAAGTGCTGCTGTACAAAACCGCCGGAGAAGCCGTTGATGCGGGCCTGAATCATTACGACAGGGGCGATCCTGTTCCCGGGGCCGTGTTTGCGCTGTATAATGCGGTCAATGAAAGGCTGTGGGTGCTCCCGGACGACCCCGACACGCCCACGCAGTACCGGGTCTGTTCTTCGGAAACAACCGGCGCCGTCTCTCAGATGGTTACTGATGCCGCCGGACAGCTTTATATCACCGGGCTGGACTGGGGATTATATTCTCTGGAAGAAATTGCCGCTCCGCCCGGATTTGCCCCGGCGGAAAGAGTGCGCTTTACCATCAATTCCGTAAGCTGCCTGTCGCTTCAGGAGCTTTCCTGCGAAAACTTTGCCGGCAAATGTCTTCTGACCATTGACAAAGCCATTGACGCCCGTTTGGATGTGTTCGGCACGCCGACTTTCCTGTTCAAGGTGCAGAAGCTTGATCTTTCCGATCAGCCGGAAGAAGAATATCTGGTCCCGATCATCCTTTCCGGGCAGGAGTTGACCGGTTCGGCCTCCCTGTCTATTTCTCCGGGAAAATACCGGGTCAGCGAGATCAAGGTGGCCCGCTACACCCTGAGCGATCAGTCCTATGTCACCGAAGACGGGGCCACTACCGTCCCTGCCGGCCGAAGGACCATCACCCCGGAACATACCTTTGAATTTACCATTACCGGAGACGGCGGTACGTTTGAACAGGCGGAAGTGCTGTTTTCCAATACGCTGGAGGATTACAGCGGCCTGAGCCATAATTCGGCTGCGCTCAACCTGGTTCCCTCCAAAAAGAAGATGACCGGTTTCAGTCTGGAAATGAAAAACCAGATCATTCCCTGCGCCGATACGCAGAACGCTTCCTATCCCATTACCACGGCGGATCTGACCGCTGTGATCCTGTATGATGACGGCTCGACAGAGGAGATGACTCCCGAGCAGCTTGCCCGCATTACCCCCGGCAGCTGGACGGTCGACAACGGCTATGCCAACGAAGGGGTATCGTTCCTGGAGAACGCTGTCTACACCGATGAAACCGGCAGAACCTGGCGGGCGGATTTCATCGTGACCGTAGATGCCTATCATGCAGTCGAAGCCCAAAAAGTCACCTTCCTGTCAGACGAAGATAACGCCTGTGTGTTTGTCATCGGCACCCGAAGAACGGTTTCTCATGTGGTGTATTACGGAGAAGTGGAGGGAGTCCGACAGGCGATCTCCGGTTCTTATGTTGTCCCCGAGATCATCGCAGGCCATCGCCAGCTTCAGAATTGGAAGATCGTCGGCGGCGATGCGGCCGGCACCCTGCTGCATCCCACCGAAGAGGCGGTCAAGCAGTATTTGACAGCGCATTATGACGAGGGACTGCGGGAGCTGAAGCTTCAGGCAGTGTTGGCGGAGGATGTCTATGAGTTCTACCCCGACGACGATGAACAGGAACTGACTGTTCCGAAAGAAGGCCTTTACTTTATCGAAGGCTGGGGCGGCCGGGGCGGAAACGTGGTCGTTGGCGGCGAAGTCAAAGCCAGAGGCGGCGAAGGCGGCTATTCCTACGCCTGGGTGTACCTGAAGGAAGGCGACACCATCCACGTCACCGTCGGCACCAACGGAAGCGATGCCGCCGAGCTGAACCAGACGGTGGAAGGCGGGTATAACGGCGGTGCTTCCGGCACTTCAAGCGGCGACACCTATTATGCGGCCGGCGGCGGAGCCACGCACTTTGCCCTGACAGTCGTCGGAGAAGGGCTGCTGAGCGATTATGCCGCAGAGGAAGACCGGCAGCAGGTGCTGTTGGTAGCCGGCGGAGGCGGCGGCGGTGCCTATTATGACACCGAGCGCAACGGCGGCAACGGCGGCGGCGAAACCGGCGGCCCCGGCTCCGGCCCCGATTATTTTGACCACGGCTTCGGCTCCGGCGGCACCCAGACCCAAGGCGGCGCCGGGTATGAAAATACCGGCACCTTCGGCTGCGGCGGCACCTCGGCGACCTCCTGCACTTCTGGCGGAGGCGGCGGCTGGTACGGCGGCGGCGGGGCCTCCGGCGGTACTTCGGCCGGCGGCGGTTCCGGTTATGTCAATGAGGAACGGGTCGCTATCGGCGAGACCATCGGTGGAAACGATCCCGACCGGCCGAACAATGACGGTCATGCCACGGTCACCTATCTGGAGGATGAAATTGATCTTCCGGATTCTCCCGAACTGCACAAATTCACGGCTCCCGTTTCCGGGTATTATCTGCTCGAAGCCTGGGGCGCAGCGGGCGGCAGCAGCCTGAAAGATTCGGCTGTTGTCAGCGCTGTCGGCGGTTATGCGAATGAAGATATTCAGGAAGGCGGCCGGGGCGGCTATGCCTGCGGCACCATCTACCTCGAGGCCGGAGAAAGCCTGTATTATTCCGTCGGCAAGAGGGGAGCCAATCATTATCTCAACCAGTCCTCCTCTCCGACGATTAATCTCGGCGAGAACACCGGCGGCTCCGGCGGCGGCGGTGCACAGACCCCGCTGACAGACGGCATCTGGAACGGCGGTTCCGGCGGCGGCGCAACCTGCTTCCTGCTAAATGTCGTCGATACCGGCGCCTTGTCCGGGTATGCGTCCCAGAAGGGTCAGATCCTGCTGGTGGCCGGCGGCGGGGGAGGTTCCGGGTATTATGTCGGGCCCGGCGGTTCTTACGGCAGCGGCATTGGCGGCTGCGGCGGCGGCGCACAGGCGCAAAGCGGCCAGATCGTCAGCCAAAATGAGCTGGCTTCGGCAGTGTCCGGCACCGGCGGCACCCAGTCAGCGGGCGGCAGCGGCGTTTCGGATGGTTCCTTCGGCCAGGGCGGTCAGGGTACTGCGGGAACGACCGGCGGCGGCGGCGGTCTGTACGGCGGCGGCTCGGCTCTTGCCTCCGGCGGCGGTTCGGGCTGTGCCAATACACAGTATCTGCTCCAAACTCGGAACGTCAACGGTATTTATGAAGGCAGTTATTTTGACAGCACCGGGCAGGAGATCATCCCGGAATATATACCCACCTTTGCCGGGGCTATTGTGGACAACGGCATTGTCGGTTCTACCAGTACCGATACACAGATGTACGGCAACCGTGGGGACGGCTTTGCACGGATCACGCATATTCCCCGCGTGCAGGTCGTTGATTACGCCTATTCCGGCTATCCGCAGAGTTTCACCGCTTCCGTAGATGGGTATTACAAGCTGGAAGCCTGGGGAGCGCAGGGCGGCAGCGTGGCCCGGAACCAAAACCCGGACAATCCTTCTAGAGTGATGGCACCCCAGGAGGGCGGCAAAGGCGGCTATTCCTACGGAACCGTGTATCTCCAAGCGGGACAGACGATTTACGTCACCGTCGGAGGAACGGGGCAGGAAAGCTACAGAAGCAACGGAGGATACCCCTTTGTTTCCGGCGGCTACAACGGCGGCGGCATGGCTATTTCCGATAACAATAAGAATCGTTCCGCCTCCGGAGGCGGCGCCACGCACTTTGCTCTCACCATGAAGGGGAATGGGGTGCTGGCTGATTATGTCGAAACACAGGACAGCGTTCTGCTGGTAGCCGGCGGCGGAGGAGGAGCCTATTCTTCGTCCCAAATCCAGTATTATTCTATGGGCGGAGCCGGCGGCGGTGAGACCGGCGGAGAGGCGTTCGTGTATCACACGAGGAGTTCTTCTCTATCGAGCAACAGCGGTTTCGTCTACGAGCAGGGAATGACTATTCCCGGAGGCGGTCAGGAGGAAGTAGAAAACGACGGCTATTATGTGTATGGCACCTTTGGAAAGGGGACCAGTGCGGACTGGAACAATGATATGCGAGGCCGACAATGGACCGGCACGGATGCCGGCGCCGGCGGCGGCTGGTATGGCGGCGCACGACTTTGTAATTTCAATGCCGGCGGCATGGCTGGCGGCGGCGGTTCCGGTCACTGCAGTGATACGCATCTGACGGCTTCTTTCGGGTATGACACCATCTGCGGCACAGAAGAGTTTTTAGCGCCTGATGGCACGGCGGAACTGGGCCACAGCGGAAACGGGTATGCCCGGGTGACGCTTGTATCGGAAGAACCGAACACAGCTGCACCGATATCGGCTGACCCCAACGTCTACGACTTTGACTATACCGGAGCGGCGCAGGTTTTCACAGCGCCCGAAACCGGTGTGTATCGGTTTGAAGCCTGGGGTGCCAGCGGCGGGGATGCGGTGACGATGAAAGGCGGCCGAGGCGCTTACACCAGCGGCAATATCTTCCTGAATGCCGGAGAAACCATCTATGTGTATGTCGGCGGGGCAGGCAAAGCTGCCTACAACGAATTAACACCGGAACTTATAGGGGCGGTGGAAAGACCTGCAGGTGGATATAACGGCGCTGTTGCCTCAAGAAACAACGGTTCGGGAGGAGGCGCCACCGATTTCCGGCTTGTCGGCGGAGAGGCTTCCTCGTTTGATTCCCTGAAATCCAGAATCATGGTGGCGGCTGCCGGCGGCGGTGCTCACTGGTATCGTGACACTAATTATTCAGATCTGGGCGGCGCAGGCGGTGCTCTGACATCTGACCACGTCGATCGTCATTTCTTCGATGTGGATGCCACTACCTATTGTTACGGAGCAACACAAACCAGCGGCGGCTATTGTCTGCATAATGGTACCCCCATCAATGTCGGAGGGTTTGGAGTGTGTAATGAACCAAACCATGCGGGAGGCAGATTTTCTTCAGCCGGCTCCGGCTATTATGCCGGCGGCGGTGCCAGACAATTCTTTGCTTCCTCGGGCGGGTCCTCCTTTATCTCCGGCTATGCGGGCTGTGATGCCATTGACGAAGCTTCTACCTCCAACAACATTATTCACACCGGTCAGCCGGTGCATTATTCCGGAAAATCGTTCACGGATACGCTAATGCTCTCCGGGCTGGAAAAGGTCCCCACGCACGATGGCTTTGGCACCGCAACGGGCAACACAGGAAACGGCTTTGCCCGCATCACCTTCCTGCGCAGAGCTTCGGAATGGGAAGATACGTCCAGCGATTACACCACTACGTTCCATTATTCCGGAAAAGTACAGGCCTTTACTGCTCCCATGGACGGAACCTATAAATTGGAAGCCTGGGGCGCCAGCGGCGGCGATGCCTATGGTGTGCTGGGCGGCCGTGGGGCTTACACCAGCGGCGAGATTCATCTTTCCGCAGGCGAAACGATTTATGTGTATGTTGGCTCAGCCGGAACCGGGTATCGCTATAAAGCGGTCAATCTGCATAATGCCGGCGGCTTTAACGGCGGCGGAAATGCGCTGAGCAACACCGGTGATTTCAGCAAAAATCGCTGGTTTGCTTCCGGCGGCGGCGCTACCGATTTCCGTCTGGTCCCCTCGGAAGCAGAAGACGGATGGAGCGGCTTTGATTCACTGAAAAGCAGGATCATGGTGGCTGCCGGCGGCGGCGGTTCTATGCAGCACGAAACCTATTACAAATCTGCTCCGGGCGGCTATGGCGGCGCTCTTCAGGGCGGGACCGGTGTAACAAATAACGGCACCACCTACACCAACGACGCCAGCGGCGGCACCCAGACCAGCGGCGGGTACTGTCTGTTCGATCAGATCAACTGCGGCGTTGGACAATTCGGCTATGCCACGGATAATGATACATCCGATGGGGGACACACCGGCGGCGGTTCCGGCTATTATGCCGGCGGCTCCTCCAGGCACACCTCCGCTTCCGGCGGCGGCTCGTCCTTCGTGTCCGGGTATCCCGGCTGTAATGCGATCGATGCCTCTTCCACAGAAGATGCCATTGTGCACACCGGACAGCCAAACCATTATTCCGGAAAAATCTTCTCCAATCCCGTTATGAGACGTGGAAATCAGACTATGCCCGACCATGACGGCACTGAAAATGTTGTTGGTAATTCCGGCAACGGTTTTGCAAAGATCACACTCATCGGGTAACAGAAAACAGGCGCTGCCTTTTGAAAGGTCAGCGCCTGTTTTATTCTTCCGGGAACGGATTTCTGAGAAAAAAGGGGGAGTATCACGTTTTTTTCGGCCGGGGCTTTTTATCTGGAAGCTGAGACAGCAGCACAGCCGCAAACACCAGCGCACAGCCCAGCCATTCCCGCAGGGACATCCCTTCCCCGAGCAGCAGCCAGCCGCACAGGGCCGCAAACACAGATTCCAGACTCATCACCACCGAAGCAACGGTTGGATCGGCATATTTTTGCCCCCAGATCTGCATCGTATAGCCCACCCCTCCGGAAATGATCCCGACATACAGAAGAGGGACCCATGCAGAAAGCCACAAAGACGGCTCCGCTTTTTCTCCGGCGAGGCCCATCGACGCCGCACTCAGCGCCGCCGCCGCAAGAAACTGCATCATCGACAGCCATAATCCATCCATCGCCTTGAAATGATCCACAGCCAGTATGTAAGCGGTAAACCCCGCCGCACACAGCAGCTCGAAAATATCTCCGAGATAGATCCCGGAGAAGCCCTGCCCCATGCACAGCAGATACATTCCGATCAGGCAGATCCCGGCGGAGCAGGCGGTCAGCCAGCCGGGGCGCTTTCCCGCAAAAATGCGGACGATCGGCAGCAGCACCACATACACCGCCGTTAAAAACCCCGCCCGCCCGGAAGCGGCGGCTTCGGGGGGATAGTAGGCAAACCCCATCTGCTGAAACGTCATGCCCGCAAAGAGGGTGCCGCCGCACCATGCCCCGGCGATCAGGCTGTCCCGCACCGGGGGCTTTTGTTTTTTGGGTTTTCTTTTTAGCTTGTTCCACCCGTCCCGCAGACAAATAGCGGTCAGCATAAACCCCGCCGCCAGCAGGCACCTCAGCAGATTGAAGGAAAAGGTCCCGATCTGATCGGCAGCGGTCGATTGTGCCACAAAAGCCAGCCCCCAGACCATGGCGGTTATCAGCAGGATCAGGGAGCCTTTCTGATTGGAACGCATACGGTCAACTCCTGTAGAAAATAGAATAAAAAAACCCCGGCATGATGGTGACGGGGCCAGGAAGCACCCACGATTGGAGTCGAACCAACGGCCTGTCGCTTAGGAGGCGACCGCTCTATCCTACTGAGCTACGTGGGCATATTCAGTTTTTACGGTCTGTTCCGAAAACGTTTATTATTATACGCTCTCTCTTCCCATTTGTCAACAAAATTGATTTCTTCTCCAAGGAAATCAATTTTGTTGAAAAGAAGTCAGCGAAGGCCCTTCTTTTTTTCCAAATTATTATTGCAGGAATAACTCCGGTTTTTCTGCGAAAAATGCCACAAAGCAAAG
>CACYCG010000033.1 GCA_902772855.1 uncultured Ruminococcus sp. | reverse complement strand
TGTGCCAGATTAAGAGCTGTTTGAATTTTCCCAGAACAACTTGACACGGTCGCGTCACGCTGGCTGGTTGCAAATGGGGGACAATGATGGTATAATACAAACTAAAGGAGGAGCTGATGGCATGACGATCAAGGACTATGAAGAGATCATGGCGGGGCGCATGAAGGCGGCCCGGCTGAAACATTCTAAAAACGTGGCAAAAGAAGCCGTGCGTCTGGCCAGAAAATACGGCGCCGATGAAGCAAAGGCGGAGCTGGCCGGTATTCTGCATGACGCTACAAAAGAAACGCCCGAGGAGGAGCAGATGGACCTGATCCGCCGGGCGGGCATTGAACTGACAGAACTGGAGCGCTTCAGCACCAAGCTGTGGCACGCTATTTCCGGAAGCGCTTTCGCACAGGTGGAACTGGGCATTACCGACCCGGAGATCCTCAGCGCTATTCGCTATCATACCACCGGAAAAGCCGGAATGTCCCTGCTCGATAAGGTGATCTTTATTGCGGATTTCACCTCGGCGGAGCGGGATTACGAAGGGGTGGACAGAATGCGGAAGGTCGCCGACCGGAGTCTGGATGAAGCCTGTCTGGAAGGAATGTCCTTCACCATCGCCGATTTGGCGCAGCGCAAGATCACCATCGCCCCGGATACGTTTCAGGGATATAACGAGATCGCCATGCAGCGTTCCTGGCTGAAAGGAAAAAAATACTAAAGGAAGTGGTTTAGATGACATCTTTGGAAACGGCACAGCTTGCCGCAAAAGTGCTGGAAAATAAAAAAGGAATGGATGTAAAGATCATCCGGATCCGGGAGATCTCCTCCATCGCAGATTATTTTGTGATCGCTGCCGGTCAGTCGAGCACCCACGTCCGCTCTCTGGCCGATGAAGTTGAATTTCAGCTCGATCAGGCCGGCATCAGCGTCAGCTCGGTGGAAGGGCAGGGCAACGATAGCTGGATCCTGCTGGATTATGTCGATGTGGTGGTCCACGTCTTCTCAGAAGAAGCCAGAGCCTACTATAATCTTGAGCGACTATGGGAAGACGGCGAAGCCGTGGCCGTCGAAGGCGAAGAATGATCACCGCATAAAAAGATCCATCAGATAAAGGAGAGACCAACCTTGAAATACGAACATAAACCTATTGAACAAAGATGGCAGCAGGCGTGGGAGGAAGCCGGCATTTACCATGCCGAAGCCCACAGCGACAAGCCGAAGTTTTACGCCCTGATCGAGTTTCCCTACCCCTCCGGGCAGGGACTGCACGTTGGACATCCCCGCTCCTATACGGCGCTGGACATCATTTCCAGAAAGCGCCGGATGCAGGGGTATAACGTCCTGTATCCCATCGGCTGGGACGCTTTCGGCCTGCCCACCGAAAACTTCGCCATCAAGAACCATATCCACCCCATTGAAGTGACCCGTAAAAACGTGGCCCGCTTCAAAAGCCAGCTTCAGGCCCTGGGCATTTCCTTCGACTGGAGCCGTGAGGTCAACACCACCGACCCTTCTTATTACAAATGGACGCAGTGGATCTTCCTGCAGCTCTATAAACACGGGCTGGCCTATAAAAAAGAAATGGCCGTCAACTGGTGCACCTCCTGCAAATGTGTGCTGGCCAATGAAGAAGTGGTCAACGGCGTTTGTGAGCGCTGCCACAGCGAAGTGGTCCGCCGGGTGAAATCCCAGTGGATGCTGAAGATCACCGAATATGCCCAGCGTCTGATCGACGATCTGGAGATGGTGGATTATCCCGACCGGGTCAAGGCGCAGCAGATCAACTGGATCGGCCGTTCCACCGGCGCTGAGGTGGATTTCACCACCACCACCGGAGACACCCTGACGGTGTACACCACCCGCCCCGACACCCTGTTCGGCGCCACCTATATGGTCATTTCCCCGGAGCATCCCATGATCGAAAAGCTCTCCGGCGTAATTGAAAATAGGGAAGAGGTGCGCTCCTATCAGGAGGCCGCCTCCAAAAAATCCGATTTTGAACGCACCGAAATGGCAAAAGAAAAAACCGGCGTCTGCATCAAGGGCGTTTCGGCGGTGAATCCGGTCAACGGCAGGGAGATCCCGATTTTCGTTTCCGATTATGTGTTAGTGTCCTACGGCACCGGCGCTATCATGGCTGTGCCCGCTCATGACACCCGTGACTGGGATTTTGCCAAAAAATTCGGCCTTCCCATCATCGAAGTGGTACAGGGTGGGGAAGACGTGCAGCAGGCGGCCTTTACGGACTGCGCCACCGGCGTGCTGGTCAATTCCGATTTCCTCAATGGCCTTTCGGTGGAAAAAGCCAAGGCCCGCATGATCGAAGAACTGGAAAAAACCGGCAAAGGAAGGGCTAAGGTCAATTATAAGCTCAGAGACTGGGTCTTCTCCCGGCAGCGCTATTGGGGCGAGCCGATCCCGATCGTGCATTGTCCCTGCTGCGGGACTGTTCCGCTGCCGGAAACCGAGCTGCCGCTGAAACTCCCGGAGGTGGAATCCTATGAGCCCACCGATACCGGCGAATCCCCGCTGGCGGCGATGACGGATTGGGTCAATACCACCTGCCCGAAATGCGGCGGTCCGGCCAAGAGAGAAACTGACACCATGCCGCAGTGGGCGGGGTCTTCGTGGTACTTCCTGCGCTATATGGACCCGCATAACGATCAGGCGCTTGCCTCCAAAGAAGCGCTGGCCTATTGGTCCCCGGTGGATTGGTACAACGGCGGCATGGAGCATACCACCCTGCACCTGCTGTACAGCCGGTTCTGGCATAAGTTCCTGTATGACATCGGCGTTGTCCCCACCCCGGAGCCTTACGCCAAGCGCACCAGCCACGGGATGATCCTGGGCGAAAACGGCGAAAAAATGAGCAAGTCCCGCGGAAACGTGGTCAACCCGGATGATATCGTGAATGAATACGGCGCCGACACCATGCGGATGTTTGAAATGTTCCTGGGCGATTTTGAAAACGCCGCGCCCTGGAAATCCAGCAGCATCAAGGGCTGCCGCCGCTTTATCGAGCGGTATTTCAATCTCCTCTCTGTCATGACGCCGGAGGAGACCATTCGTCCGGAGATGGAAGCGGTCATGCACCGGGCTATCAAAAAAGTCAGCGATGACGTGGAGGGGCTGAAGTTTAACACCGCTATTGCGGCGCTGATGGCGCTCATCAACGACCTGACGGATACCGGCTCTGTGACCAGGGGAGAGCTGCGTGTTTTTACGATCCTGCTCAGCCCGTTTGCTCCCCATGTGGCAGAAGAGGTATGGCACGAAGGAAAACTGGGCGAAGGCTTTGCGGCGCAGGCACCGTGGCCGGTGTACGATGAAAGCAAATGCGTGGAAGACACCATCGAGATCGTGGTGCAGGTCAACGGAAAGGTGCGGGATAAGCTGACCGTTCCGGCGGACATCGAACAGGCAGCAGCTCTGGAGCAGGCCAAGAAGAGCGCCAAGGTGCAGGTCTTCCTTGACGGCAAAACGATCGTTAAGGAGATCTATATCAAAGGCAAATTGGTCAATATCGTTGTGAAATGATCCGAAACAAACCGTCCGGAATCGGCGCACAGGAAGCCTTCCTGCGCTGCATCGGCTGCGGGCGGTTTTTGGTTTCTATTCGCTATAGACAGATTGAAAAGGAACTTCGGGAAAAGAGAAAGAGTTTTGTGCAAGATAACCATGAATTGCCAGGGAAATTTATTTTAAATAGCGGTTGACAAAACAATAGCGAATAAGGTATAATATTCAGGTATCGTAAAGACACAAACCCCTGCCTTATGGCGGATGGGAGGGAAGATAAATGGCAGAGATCCGAATCAAGGACAATGAATCTCTTGACAGCGCACTGAGACGTTTTAAGAAACAGTGTGCCCGGGCCGGCGTAATTGCTGAGGTTCGTAAAAGAGAAGCATACGAGAAGCCTTCCGTGAAGCGGAAGAAGAAATCCGAAGCTGCTCGTAAGCGCAAGTACAAATAATTTTTGTGCACGGTAAATAGGAGGATATTTCCTCGGGAGTAGCTGATCGCTTCGGCGGCCGGTGGCCTGTGGAAATATCCTTTGTTTTATCCTGCGCTTCCGACGGAGGTGAAAAAATGGGTTTGCTGACCCCAACGGTGGCGATGGAAAAAGTGAGCGATATCAGCCCGGAGCTGCTTCGAGAAATGGGCGTGGACGCCATCCTGCTCGATGTGGACAATACGCTGGCGCCCCCCACGGAAAAAGAGCCGTACCACGATGTGCAGGAATGGATCGACGAGATCCGCCGGGCCGGTTTTGCGGTGGTGATCTGCTCCAATAATTATCATTCAAGGATCCGGCCGTTTTCGGAATCGGTGGGGCTGGAGTGTGTGGCGATGAGCCTCAAGCCGTTCCCGTTCGGTTTCAACCGGGCCAAGCGCAAGCTGAAGGAAAAACCTAAAGCCGTGGTGGTGGTGGGGGACCAGGTGTACACCGATGTGCTGGGAGCGAATCTGGCGGGAATGCAGTCCATTCTGCTCTCCCCCCGCAGCGAGGAAAAGGGCTGGTCCATTCATCTGCGCCGCCGCCTGGAAAGAGGCGTGCGGGCAAAACTTACGATCATGAAAAGAGGGGAACCATATGTCCATCAGTGATCCCGCTAAAATTGACGCGATGGGGATTCAGGGCGATACGCTGGTGCTGCTGATCAGTGACCATCTGGTATGGGATCTGGACCCGGTGCAGCATTTGCAGCTTTTGCAGCAGAAGCTGAACACCTATATCCATTACATAGACGAAAAAGGCTTTGCCTCGGAATACGGCGGCAAAGTGTTCAAAAAATACCGTATTGAGGTAGCCTTCCGGCACCCGTACCCCGATTCGTTCGGGACAATGGTGCGTATGGCAAAGGACCGGCTGGACGAAAAGAACATCACCATCCGGTATTATCAGGTAAAGGGGGAGGACGCATGAGCCGGAAAATACTGTTTCTGACCGGGCCGAACCTGAATATGGTCGGCATTCGGGACACCGGGACCTACGGCACCGAAACAGCCGCTTCCATTGAGGAACAGGTCAAAGAGTGGGCTGCCGCATTAGATGTGGAGTTATTTCCCTATCAGTCCAATCACGAGGGCGATCTGATCGACCGTCTTCACGAAGCCTATGGCACGATGGACGGCGTTATGATCAATGCCGGCGCCCTGACGCATTACAGCTATGCGCTGGCCGATGCCATTTCCTCCATTCATCTGCCGGTGGTAGAAACGCATATGTCCAATATCGGCGCCCGGGAAGAGTTCCGGCGCCGTTCGGTGATTGCACCGGTGTGCATTGGGTCCATCGCCGGGTTCGGGAAATACAGCTATCGGCTGGGGCTGTTAGCGCTTCTTGACTATCTGGAAAAGGAGGAGCGGCCGTGTCCGTAACGCTTCTTTCCTCCATGCTGCCAAAGGAAGCAGACGCCGCCCTCATTCATTCGGCGCAGAACCGCCGGTATTTTACTTCCTTTGTTTCCTCGGAAGGCTATCTTTTAGTGACAAGAGAAGAAGCCTTTCTGGTTGTGGACGGACGCTACTGGGAAGCGGCCCGGCAGCAGGCCAAAAACTGCCAGGTGGTGCCCGCCCGGAGTTTTTCGGCGGAATTGACCCGGCTGGTCACGCAGAAAAACCTGCACACCATTTTGATGGAAGGGTCCGGCTTCACCCTGAACGAGGCCGGAAGAGTGCAGGAAATGCTGAGCTCCTGCGCCTGCACATTGGTGACGACTCCCGAACTGGACTGTCTCATCAACAAACAGCGGCTTCTGAAAACCGAGGAAGAGATCGCCTCTATGCTGAAGGCGCAGATGATCACCGAGGACGCTTTGAAAGCAACGCTCCCGCTGATCCGGGAGGGGGTTTCGGAAGAAGAGATCGCCCTGGAGCTGGAATACCGGATGCGCCGGAAGGGAGCGCAGGGCGTTTCGTTCGACCTGATCGTCATCTCCGGAGAAAAGACCTCCATGCCCCACGGCGTTCCGGGCCGTCGCACCATCCGCAGCGGGGACCTCATCACCTTTGACATCGGCGCTCTCGTGGACGGGTATCACAGTGATATGACCCGCACCTATGCGTTCGGAAAAATCAACGAAAAGCAAAAGCGGGTGTACCAGACGGTTTTGCAGGCACAGCAAAGAGGGCTGGACGCTGTTCGCAGCGGGGTGACCGCTTCCACGGTCGATAAAGCTGCCCGCAGCTATATTGAACAGGCCGGCTACAGCGGGATGTTCCCTCATTCCACCGGGCACGGCGTCGGGCTGGATATCCACGAAGGACCGTCTGTTTCCGCCTGCGGCGATACCATACTGGAAAGCGGAATGGTCATCACCGTGGAACCGGGGGTATATCTGCCCGGAGAATTTGGCGTTCGCATTGAAGATATGGTGGTGGTCACCGCCTCCGGCTGCCTCAATTTAGCTTCTCTGCCGAAGGAACTGACGATTTTGTAAGACAGAACGATGAAACGCTGTTTCGGGGTTCTCCTCCTGTTTTTCCGTTGATGAAGGGTGAGAGGCTGTAGGGATGGTTTACTGGTCTGTGTTTCAGGTTCTCCTTCTGGTTTTCGGGAGCTGCCGCTTTCTTCATCAGGTGCAAGCCCAGAAAAGGGGGGTCCGGGGGAGAATCCCCCGGCTACGGGGTGCAGTGCCGCCGCTGCCCGCCGATGGCGGCTTAATGAATAATGAATATTGAATATTGAATAGTGAATAATAATCTCGTGCTTGAGGTTGTTCTTGTGGTTTTCGTTTTTCTGAAGGGCAGCTTCTCGGTATAAAGGGCAGGTT
>CACYCG010000032.1 GCA_902772855.1 uncultured Ruminococcus sp. | reverse complement strand
TTGTCTGCTTGATTCATCCAATATCATCAGAATCTTGCACCACTATTTTTCTTTTAAAGAAACTTGATTTCCGTGGCTGGTGGGAAAAAAGTATTGATTTTTTGGAAGGGATGGTGTATAATATAGGAGCTGTATGTGAAGACAGCCTATAAAACAAGACAGTTACATACTTTTGGAGATGCGGTCGGGCAGGCCCTGTACGACAGAACACTGTGAACCGTGTCAGGTGGGGAACCAAGCAGCACTAAGCGTGTGCGTCTGTGCGATGCAGTTCGTCTGTCCGGCCGTGTCTCCAAGGGTATGGCCTACGGGCGGCGCTGTCTTGTTTTTTTTAGTGAAAAAGGCAGAAGCGGGAGGGGTTTGAAATGTATCGAGTGCTGTACCGGAAATACCGTCCCCGCTTTTTCGCCGACGTCATCGGCCAGCCGCAGGTGACGGAAACCCTGAAAAACGAACTGCGCTCCGGCCGCACCGCCCATGCCTACCTGTTCACCGGCTCCCGGGGAACGGGGAAAACCACCTGCTCCAAGATCTTAGCCAAAGCCGTCAACTGCCTTCACCCTCAGGACGGCGACCCCTGCGGGGAGTGCGAATGCTGCCGGGGCGTTGACGAAGGTACCCTGATGGACGTGGTGGAGATTGACGCCGCCAGCAACAACGGCGTGGGCGATATCCGCTCTCTGCGGGAAGAAGCCGTGTTTACCCCGGCTGTCGCCCGCTATCGGGTGTACATCATCGACGAAGTGCATATGCTGACCTTAGAGGCCTTCAATGCCCTGCTCAAGACGCTGGAAGAACCGCCCGAGCACGTCATCTTTATCTTAGCCACCACCGAGATCCATAAGCTGCCCGCCACCATCCGGTCCCGCTGTCAGCGCTTTGATTTCCGGAGGATCCCCTCCGAAGCCATCGCCGGGCGCCTGCGGGACATCGCCCGGAAAGAAGGCGTGGAACTGGACCCGGAGGCCGCTTTGCTCATCGCCGGAATCGCCGACGGCGCCATGCGGGACGCGCTTTCCCTTTTGGACCAGTGCATGAGCAGCGGAGAACGCATTACCGAAACGGTCGTGCGGGAAACGGCGGGGCTGGCCGATAAAAGCCATTTGTTTGCGCTGACCGAAGCGGTGAAAAACGGCGACTGCGCCGGATTTATCGAAACGGTAGACGCCCTGTACGCCGCCTCCAAGGATATGGCCCGGCTTTGCGTGGAGCTGACCGAGCATTTCCGGGAACTGATGCTCATCAAAACCGTCCGTCAGCCCCGTGACCTGATCGTCATGAGCGAGGAGGATTTTGCCAAAGCCAAGGCACAGGCGGAGGAGCTGCCGCTGGAAAAAATTGTGCAGGTCATCGACCTGCTCACCGGCGCCTCGGAAAAAATGCCCAGAAGCACCAACCGGCGGGTCCTGATGGAAATGACGGGCGTGAAAGTCACCTCCTCGTTTTCCGCAGCCCCCCCTGCAGACAGCAGCCTTGAAGCCCGGCTGGAAAAGCTGGAAAAAGCGATGCAGGAGCTTGCATCCGGCGTCTCCCCCGCTCCCCAGCCCTCAGCGCAGACCAGAGCGCCTTCCGCTTACACTCTTCCCAGGACCGCTCCCCCCAAACGCCCCAGTTCACTGGACATGGAGCGCCTGCGTTCCCAGGCCGTTCCTTTCCCCCGCTGGGGAGAGGTGATCGACCAGATCAAGCAGTATTCCCGCTCGATCGCCGCTTCTTTTGAAGGAAGCACCGCCTATATCAGCGGGCCTTACGTTCTGGTGGATTCTAAAAACGATTTTTGTTTTGAACTGCTGCGAAACTCGGTGCAAAAAGAAAATATGCGGCAGGCCATCAAACAAGTCACCGGGACAGAATATAAATTGGGCCGCTATTCTTACCCAGAGGAAACCGCCGCCGGAAACGATGCGCTGCGTTCTCTTCAGGAGGAACTGACTTCAGCCGGTGTGACGATGACCGGGGACGCTTCCCAGGAAGCTCCCTGACGCACAGCGGCCTATTGATAAAAAACCAAACATAAACGGAGGAAATGAACATGAAAGCAAGAATTCCCAAAGGGCCCGGCGCTGCCGGAGCCGCCAACCTTCAGCAGCTGGCTCGTCAGGCGCAGAAAATGCAGGAAGAAATGGATGCGGCCGGTCAGGAGCTGGACGAAAAAGAATATTCCGCCACGGCCGGCGGCGGCGCTGTGACCGCTGTGGTCAAGGGCAGCATGGAAGTGCAGTTGCTGAGCATCGACCCGGAAGTGGTTGACCCGGAGGACGTGGAGATCCTCTCCGATATGGTGATCGCCGCTGTGAACGAAGCCCTGCGGAAAGCGCACGACGAAAGAGCCGAAACGATGGATAAGCTCTCCGGCGGACTGAATGTGCCGGGGCTGTTCTGATGTACTACCATAAGGACCTTTCCCTGCTGACGGAGCTGATTGAACGGTTTGAAAGCCTTCCGAGCATCGGACACCGGAGCGCCGAACGGCTGGCCTATCATTTGCTGTCCGTTCCGAAGGAGGAGGCGCAGGCTTTTGCGGATTCGATCGTGAAAGCCAGCCGGGAAATCCACCGCTGCCCCCGGTGCTTTAATCTGACACAGCAGGAGATCTGCTGCGTCTGCGCCGACAAAAGCCGGGACCCGAAGATCATCTGCGTAGTAGAGGCCCCCAAGGACGTGGCCGCTATGGAGAGGGTGCGGCAGTATAACGGGCTGTATCATGTGCTGGGAGGGTGCATTTCCCCCGTCAAGGGGGTGTCCCCCGACCAGCTCCATATTCCCGAGCTGGCCAGACGAGTGGCGGAAGAAGATGTGGAAGAGGTCATTTTAGCGCTGAACAATTCCGTGGAGGGCGAAGTGACCACTTCCTTTATCAATAAACTGCTGCTGCCCTATGCGGCCCGAGTCACTCGGCTGGCCTCCGGCCTTCCGGTGGGGGCTTTGCTGGAGCGATCGGATGAAATGACCATTCTGCGGGCGCTGGAGCGGCGGGAAGAATTGTAAGAAAGGAGCTGTCTATGGCAAACGACACCATGAAAACGATTGCCCGGCATAAAAAAGCCTATCATGAATACTTTGTCATAGAGAGCTTTGAAGCCGGCATTGAACTGTTCGGCACCGAGGTGAAATCGCTTCGGGCGGGCAAAGTAAACCTGAAAGACGCCTGGTGCAGTATTGATGACGGAGAACTGTGGATCAAAGGAATGCACATCAGCCCCTATGAGCAGGGGAATATCTTCAACCGGGACCCCCTGCGGGTGCGGCGGCTGCTGATGCATAAAAAAGAAATTCTCCGGCTGATGGGGCTGGTTAAGCAAAACGGCTATGCCCTGATCCCGCTGTCACTGTATTTCAAGGGGTCCCGGGTAAAGGTGCAGATCGGCCTGTGCAAAGGCAAGAAACTCTACGACAAACGCAGCGATATGGCCCAGAAAGCAGCTCAGCGGGATATTCAGCGGGCTGTGAAACAACGCGTTACCGGGCAGACCTGAAACGTCTGCCGGTCTATATGGGAGCGTAATGGTTTCGACGGGGATTGTGAACGTCGGCAAGCGAGCGGTGGCTTTGCGGAACCACCTTACAATCCGCAAACTTTCAAAACAAACGACAACACTCAACCTGTTGCCCTTGCCGCTTAATTAGGCAAGTGTCTGCATCTGAAGGACCACGAGCGGGTGCAGGCATCGACTGAGTGGTGAACGTGAACGCAGGAGCGGTTCGGCCTGCGGCACGGCTTTGAACCTACCGAAACGGACAGCCTGACTGCTGGCGGTTCGCCGGGGGAATCTTTCGTAAACAGTCTGCGCTCGGAGAAAACCGACCGGATCGTTCTTCGGACAGGAGTTCGATTCTCCTCGCTTCCACTTACGACGCCTCAGACGAACCCCGACAATTTATTTTGTCGGTTCTTGGTTCGTGCTGACAATGTCATTACCGAAAAAATAATAGCAAATGATCCGGACAGTTTATACTGCCCGGATTTTTGCTATTATTCCGTCAAAAACAGAAACCGGGCTGAATCACCGCCAATTTTGCGATGGTTCAGCCCGTTTTTTAGGTGATCATTTCATCAATTTGTTGACGATGCTCTGCACAGC
>CACYCG010000031.1 GCA_902772855.1 uncultured Ruminococcus sp. | reverse complement strand
TGGTAACCGTCAGGACCCGGTCCGCCGAATGACTTGATTCTCTTGACTGCCTCGTGCGACAGCTTTGATATAATACCATATCCCTCCTCCTTTGTCAACACCTTTTTCGCTCTTTTTTTCCGCTTCTACAAATTGTATTTTTCTTTCCGGATAATTGGAAATTGTCTGGAAATGTCGGACGGTGTGTTTTACGGAGGGTATAATTTGACCTCATTCCCGGCGGCGGGCCTTCGGGGAGCGCCCGAGCGGGAGGATTCCTCCCCCCCAGCCGCCGCTCGGCGGGCGGAACTATAAACCATCTCTGCTTCTTCCGGAGAGAGGACGGTAACAATGATAGTCTGATTTATCCTTCTTCATCGGCCCCCTTCTCCGACGGTTCAACGGCGGTTTCGGGAATGGATCCCGGAGAAGACGGAACAGAAGCCTGTTCCTCGGCAGAGGATTCCGCTGAGGAGATTTCGGACGATGCGCTTTCCGGTGCAGAGGATTCCTCTTCCTTCCACTGCCCTGCGATATCCTGCTGCAGGGCGTACAGGGATTCCACCACTTCGCTCAGGGGATTGTCCGGAATGCGGTTCAGAAACAGGCCGTACGGGACGTCGGAATAAATAACGAACAAATAGGGCCCCTGTTTTGTGTAGACCACGCCGGCGTCGTTGGCGGCGCATTCGTCATCCCACGGGTTCCCGTTGATAAACTCCGGGGAGGGTGTCCCTTCAAAGGGGTAGTATAATTCCTCCGAAAAGCCGTTGGCCCATCCCGCTTTGGTCTGGACCGGGCAGCGGTCGCCGAGGGTATCCCGGGTGGCGGAGGCGGTGGTGTCGGAAAAATAGGCGGCAAAATTGGTTTTATCGTTATCGCCGTTGAGGAAGCCGTACACCTTCGTCCACAGTTTCAGCATATCGGCGGAGGTATGCCCCCGGGGGTAGCCGTTGTAGGACATATCCACGCCCACGCCGGTTTCCAGGCACCAATTGTAGACATAGCTGCCGCCGTACATCATCCGCAGGTCGTAATAGGCATCGTTGTTGGAATAAAGGATGGCGTCCCGCATATAGCGGCCGTTCTGGTAGACGGCGTCGGGGTTCTGGTCGAGCAGGGCGCTGACCCAGACCGCCTTCATCGTACTCTGGGTGCAGAAGATCTGGGAGGTATTATAGGAAACACCGGACATCGTGCGCAGGTCGACCATGATCAGCGACATGGAATGGCGCCCGCTCATCAGACGGTTCATCGCCCCCCGAAGCTGTACCATCGACTTGGAAGAAGGCGTGATGCGCCCGAAGGCGGTCAGGGTGCTGTCATCTCCGATAGAATCCACCAGCGCCCGCACCTGAGGCATGGAGTCGATATACCGCCTGGCCTCTTCCCGGTCGTAGGCGGGAGCGTTTTGGATGGTTTCGGTCTCCTGCTCCCGAGGAACGGTGATGGGGCCGGGGGCCGAACCGCTGTAATAGCTGTCGAAATACGCTTTCAGCCGGGCCGCCATTTCCGGGGGGATGGATTCCTCTTCCTCGGAAGTTTCGCTTTCTTCCGGGGAAGCGCTTTGCTCTGCAGAGGATTCCGGCAGAGAAGAAGACGAAGCGGAAACAATGGAGGACTCCGGCTTAGGGGCAGAAGACGCCGCAGAAGATTCCGGACTGCTTTGCACGGGGGCGGAAGAAACCTCCCGGGACAGGGAACTCTCTCCCCCGGTCTGCGCCGGAGAAGCCGTCTCCTGAACGGCGCAGCCGCAGACGCAAAGGGCTGTCAGAGCGGCCGCTACATAGGCTTTGATAGATGGTCTGACCTGCATCACTACATCACCTGAACTGTTTTTTCTTTTCATTTCTTTTACACAGGCGGGAAGCGCCTTATTTTCCAAAGGGCTTGCTGCGGATCTCGGTGAGCATCCGGCAGTAACTGTCATGGCGGGAAGGGGCGATGGCCCCGTCCTGCACGGCCTGCAGCACGGCACAGCCCTTTTCCACCCGGTGAGAGCAGCCTGTAAACCGGCATTTATCGGCAAACTCCTCCATTTCCGGGAAACAGGAGGCCAGTGCCTCTTCCTCGATGGTTTCGTAGCGCTCCATATCTACGGTGGAAAAACCGGGCGTGTCCGCCACATAGCCGCCGATGGGCAGGGGGTACAATTCGCTGTGGCGGGTGGTGTGCCGTCCCCGTCCGAGTTTGCGGCTGATTTCTCCGGTGGCGATGGACAAATGCGGGAACAGCCGGTTCAGCAGGGAGGACTTTCCCACGCCGGTGTTGCCGGTGAAAGCGCTCACCTGCCCTTTCAGCAGCGAAAACAGCTCCTCCGGCATTTCCGGGTCTTCCAGGGAGCAGCAAATGGTCCGGATCCCGGCTAAACGGTAGATATCCAGCCCCGGAGTACAGTCGCCAAGGTCGGATTTGGTGAAGATGATCACCGGTTCGATGGCTTTCCGGAAGGCTACGGCGGTGATCTTGTCGATGACGTACCAGTTTGGGGAGGGATCCCGCACCGATGACACGATAAACAAACGGTCTATATTAGCCAGCGGCGGCCGCACCAGATAATTCCTGCGGGGAAGGATCTCCTCCAATTCCCCCTTATCTTCCCCCTGCAGGGACAGGCGCACCAGATCGCCCGCCGCCGGATGAATGCCCTCCCGCCGAAACTTTCCCCGGGCACGGCATTCCACCAGTCCATCGGGCGTTTCCACATAATAAAACCCACTGACCGCTTTCAGTATTCTTCCTTCCTGCTGTTTCATCGGGACCTTCTCCTTTTTCCAAAAAAGAGTCAAGGCCGGTGGGAACCTCTCTCACCGGCCTTGCGCCTGAACTGCTTAATACAGAAACATCGAACCAAGGTCGACCACGCTCATCCGTCTTCTCAAAGAAGTCGGAATGAAGAACGGGTCGCCGGTTTCATCCTCTTCTCCCGGGGAGGGTTCGTCCTCTTCTCCCGGAGAAGGCTCATCCTCACCGGGGCTGGGTTCATCCCCGCCCGGGGACGGCTCGGGTTCATCCAACGTGGGTACCTCATTGATCTTGATCTTTGCTTCGGACACCTGTGTTTCGATCTCGCTCTTGGTTTCGGCGTCCATGATCACCCGGATGGCATCGGCTACGATTTCCCGCACCTGCGCCAGATTTTCTTCATCATAATCCTCGGGGTCATAATAATTATTCAGCTCGTCGATAGCCTCCGAACGAAGCGCCGTGATATCCCCTTCCACATCCGGGGGACCCTGCTTGATCTTGTACTCGGTGTTCAGATAGGTGCGGCTGACTTCTTTTGTCTTGAAATCAGCGGTGAAGGTCTCAAACTTCACACCATCGAGCATAACGGTCACGATCTTGCGGTTGTTCTTCGCTCCCTTGGGGTCAATCTCCAGCGTCTTTTCCGTAGCGGTGGCCGGAACAATGGTTTCCCGGTCGATCTCCTTGCCGTCTTCGTATACGGTGAACTCCACCTCGGCATATTCTTCCGGCAGGTCGACTTTGATGTTCAGCGGCGTCACCTGTTTGCTGCCGTCGCTGACCTGGATGATGACCAGAGAGCCCTTGGTGATATTGTTCCCGGCCAGCGGGTCAGTATTGACCACCTTGCCCTCGTCCACCGTGCCGGCCACGCTCGCCCGCTGGGTGGTGAAGCCTTCCCGCTCCAGGGCGGCTTTGGCGGCATCATAGCTCATGCCCACCACATCCGGCACCGTGCCTTTTTCGGCGGCGGGACCGTCGCTGACGATCAGGGTGATGGTGGTGCCGATCTCCTGCTGGGTGCCCTCCTGCGGAGAGCAAGCGATGACGCTGCCCTTGGGCAGGTCGGTGCTGTTAATGCGGGAGATGGTGTAGTTGAAGAACTTGTTTTCCAGCCGGTTGATGGCCTCCTGTTCCGAATAATTCCGAACACGGGGCACTTCGGTATTGGTGGCGGTGCTGTTGATGACCAGCTTGATGGTGGAGTTTTCCTTGATGAGCTTTGAGCCGGCTTCGGGGTCCTGAGAAAGCACCATATTCAGCGGCTGGCTGGCATCATATTTTGCTTCGATATCCCATTTGAAGGTTTTGTATTTTTCCTTGACCGCATCCACCATCATGCCGGTGAGCTGCGGCACTTCCACGTCTTTGGCCTGCGTTGCCTGAATGCGGGCATTGACGACCATGTAGACAATGGTCCCCACCGCCAGCAGCACGAGGAAGGTAATGAAGACCGTCAGCGCACGGATGGCCGTTTTGGAACGGTTGACGGCGCTGTATTCGTCAAATTCATCGTATTCGTCATCATACTCCGGCTCGGCCCTGGGCGAAGGAGGAGGAGGAACAGCCCCCACCAGCTTGGTCTGCCCCAGATTGGCCGCCTCGTCATAGCGGTACCCGAAATGCACCGAGGGATTGTGGCGGAAGGTTTCAATAGCTTCGAGCATTTCAGCGGCGGACGCAAAGCGCTCCCCGGGATTTTTCCGCATGGCCCGCAGGGTGATCTCCTCAATGCCCTCCGGCACCTTGGCATTGACCTCCCGCAGGGGCTTCGGCTCGGACTGCATCTGCATGATCGCCACGGAGACCGCTGTGTCCCCTTCAAACGGAAGGGCGCCGGTCAGCATTTCATACAGCATGACGCCCACCGAATAGATATCCGCCCGGTCGTCTGTCTGGTCGCCCCGCACCTGTTCGGGGGCAATATAATGCACCGAACCGATCGCTTTGTCGGTTTTGGTGTAATGGTCGCTTTTGAAGAAACGGGCGATTCCGAAATCCGTCACCCGGATGGTGCCGTCCTGCAGGAGCATAATGTTCTGCGGCTTCATATCCCGGTGAACGATCCCCTTGCTGTGGGCGTGCTGCAGGGCGTGGAGGATCTGCACGGTAAAATGCACGGCCTCATTCCACGGAATGACCTTCCGGTGCGTGATATATTCCTTCAGCGTAATGCCGTCAATATATTCCATGACGATATACTGAAGCTGGGCGCCGAATGACACGTCATACACCTTGACGATATTCGGGTGGGACATGACGGCGATCGCTCTGAACTCCACCTGAAACCGGCGAATAAAATCTTCGTTTCCTTTATATTCGTCTTTGAGGATCTTAATGGCAACGGTTTTGTCATCTACGGTGTCATAGGCCCGGTACACCATCGACATTCCGCCCATGCCGATCAGCTCCTGGATCTCATAGCGGGAATCCAGGCGTTTGCCAACAAAGTTATCCATCAGCGTTTCTCCCTTCGATTATCCTTCTATCACGGCCACGGTAATGTTGTCGCTGCCGCCCTGTTCGTTTGCGTACTGGATCAGAAGCCCCGGCAGATCCCCCGCCGGATGCTCCCGGAGAAAATCCTGCAAAAAATCATCGGAGCAGTAATTGGAAAGGCCGTCCGAGCAGATGAGCAGCAGGCTGCCTTCCGGGAAATCAAACTCCCCGAAATCCGTTTGCAGTTCCGGCTCGGTCCCGAGGGCACGGGTGATCATGCTCCGCCCGGGGAACCATTTTGCCTCCTCCGGCGTGAGCTGACCGGAATCGATCAGTTCCTGCACCACCGAATGGTCTCTCGTGACCTGCCGCAGACTGCCTTCGCTGTACAGATACGCCCGGCTGTCTCCTGCGTGAAGCACCGAGGTTTTGCCGCCTCCGGCCGCCGCACACACCACGGTGGTGCCCATGCCGGAGAGGTCTTCGTTTTCCAGTGAAAGGCCGTAGACCTTTGCATTCGCCTGTGCCACGGCAGATTCCATCAATTCCCGCAGCGGCGCCTCGGGAGCATAGTCCTTCTGCAGCACCTCAGCGATCGTGGTGCAGGCAACAAAACTGGCGGTGGCGCCGCCGTTGGCGCCTCCCATGCCATCGCACACCACCGCCCAGGCGGTTCCATCCGGAAAGAGACCGGACAGGCAGTAATCCTGGTTCGAGGAGCGTTTGCTTCCTATATCGGTTTGTGTAAATGTCTTCATACGGCTGTTTCCTCCTTCGAGGGGTTTGTGCTGCCGGCAGCCCTTCTGAGCTGTCCGCAGGATGCATTGATGTCGCTGCCCAGCGTGCGCCGCACCGTAGCGGTCACTCCGGCTTTTCCTAATATGTCTATAAAGCGCTCCATGCGCTGCCGCTTGCTTTTCTGGTACCCGGTGCCGCTGACGGCATTCACCGGAATCAGGTTCACATGAGAGATGATCCCCCGCAGGCGCCGGCCGAGTTCTTCGGCGCAGGCGTCGGAATCGTTCACCCCATCGATCATGGCATATTCAAAGGAGATCCTTCGCCCGGTGGTATCGCTGTAATAGCGGCAGGCTTTCAGCAGCTCTTCCACCGGATACCGGCGGTTGACCGGCATGGTGCGGCTGCGGATCTGATTATTCGGGGCGTGGAGAGAAACCGACAGCGTGATCTGCAGATGGCGGTCCGCCAGTTCGTAAATCTTCGGCACCAGCCCGCAGGTCGACAGGGAAATATGCCTCATGCCGATTCCCAGACCCTTTTCGTCCCCGACCAGTTCTAAAAACCGCATGACCTGATCAAAATTATCCAGCGGCTCCCCCATGCCCATGAGCACCACATTGGAAATGCGGATATGCTCGTCCTGCTGCTCCGCTATGAGCTGCGCCAGCATTTCCGAGGCACTCAGGCTGCGGGAAAACCCGCTCTGCCCGGTGGCGCAGAAGGTGCACCCCATCCGGCAGCCCGCCTGCGTGGAAATACAGCTTGTAAACCCGTGATGATACTTCATCAGGACCGATTCTACCATCTCTCCATCCGGAAAGCGAAACAGATATTTCTTGGTATCATCATAAGCCGAAACCAGTTTTTTTTCAATAGCCGCATAAGATATATAGCAGTTTTCCACAAGTTTTTGGCGCAAAGAAGCGGGAACATTGGTCATTTCATCAAAAGACGATACCCCTTTCCGCAGCCATTCATATATCTGCGTACTGCGGAAAGCCGGCTGCCCAAGGGACTGAATCAGCTCCTTCAGCTCCTCCCGGGACAGGGAGGCTATGTCCGTTTTCGGCATGACGTCACATCCTTTCATCGGGGAAAGCACTCATCCCTGAAGCGGAGCCTTCACGGATCGGCGCTTTCCTGTATCCGGAAAACCGGCGGGAGAAGAGGAGCGGCTGCTCAGGAATCCCGCCGGACAGAAGCGATAAAAAAACCATCTCCGCCTTCACGCATCGGAAACAGCGTGCAGCAGTGCGGTTCTTCTTCCCGCATTCGACCCACCCCTTCGGGCAGCGGCAGCGCTCTGGGAGAAAACGCCGGGTGTTCCTCCAGAAAACGGGCGATCACCGCTTCGTTTTCCGCCGGATGAAGCGTGCAGGTAGAATACACCAGCACCCCGCCCGGCTTCAGGAACGAAGCACTGCGGCACAGAATGCGGTACTGCACCGGCGGCAGACTTTCCAGCCCGAGGTCCTCCTTGAGCATCAATTCCGGTTTTCTCCGAATGATCCCCAGCCCTGAACAGGGCACGTCGCAGAGGATCCGGTCCGCCATCGGCCAGCCTTCGTACACACCGGCATCAGCTTCAACCGTCTGCACCGCCGTCAGCCCCAGCCGGGCGGCCCCGGTTTCCACTAACTGCAGGCGGTGAGCATACAGATCACCGCTGAAAACCTGTCCCCGGTTTTCCATCTCCTCGGCGATCGTAAAGCTCTTTCCCCCGGGGGCAGCGCAGACATCGAGCACCGTTTCCCCCGGCTTTGCCCCCAGCATCCGGCAGCAAAGCTGAGAGGAAAAGTCCTGCACATGGAACAGGCCCTCCCGGTATGCTTCCCACTGCTCCACTCCGCCGCCCTCCCGCAGGCACAGGGCGTTGGGAAGGCCCGGGCAGTTTTCCGCCGGATGGCCCGCCCGGCCAAGGCGTTCCCGCAGGGCCTCGGCCGTGGTCTTCAGGGGATTGACCCGCAAAAACAGCGGCGGCTGTCCTTCGATCGCCTGCAGGATCCAGAGCAGAAGCGCTTCCCCGTAGGCGTCCCGCCAGAGCCGCACCAGCTTTTCCGGGCAGGAATAGCGAACGGACAGGTATTTCATCTTTCCCTTCCGCTGTTCCGGCAGCAGCACCCGTCCTTCCCGCGCCGCTGCCCGCAGAATGCCGTTGACAAAGCCCGCGCTGCGAGAAAAGCCTTTTTCCCGGCACAGCCGGACGCTTTCGTTCACGGCTGCGGACGGCGGAATGCTCTGCACAAACAAAAGCTGGTACAGTCCCAGCCGCAGCAGGACCCGCACCCCCGGCTCCACCTCCCGCAGCGGACGCTGTGCATAGCGGGTCAGGTTATAATCAAGGAGGATTTGCTTTTCCAGCACCCCGTAAAACAGGCGGGACGCCAGCGCTTTTTCTCTTCCGGGCATTTCCTCCCGGCTCAGCAGATGCCCGAGCAGGATATTGGAATAAGCCCCCCGAACCTCCACGCCCATCAGCGCCTCAAAAGCAGCTTCTCTGGCACGCTGCGCCATCTTCCATCCCCCTCTCAGCAGAAGGTCAGTTCTTCCATCCGGACGCCGTGCAGCCCGTTGAGGAAGGCTTCCGCTGTCATGCGCTTTTTGCCTTCCGGCTGCACTTCTAAGATCTCTAAAGCGCCCTCCCCGCAGGCCACCGTCAGCGGCGACAGGGACAGCACCTGCCCCGGCTGCCCGCAGCCGGGAACGACTCGGGTGCGGTGGATCTTCAGCTTTTTCCCGCAAAGCACCGCGGTGGCCCCCGGCCAGGAGGAAAGCCCCCGCACCTGATCATGAAGCTGCCGGGCGCTTTTGTCAAAGCACAGCGGACTTCTTTCCTTTGTCAGCAGCGGAGCATAGGAGGATTGGCTGTCCTGCTGTTTTTCCCGCTGCAGGGTCCCCTCCTCCGCCGCACGGATGGTCCGAAGAAGCAGATGCGCTCCGATCAGCGCCAGCCGGTCGTGCAGTTCGTCGGCGGTTTCGTTTTCGCCGATCGGGGTTTCTTCCTTCATCAGCATATCGCCGGTGTCCAGCCCCTCATCCATGAACATAGTGGTGACGCCGGTCACTTTTTTTCCGTCGAGAATCGCTGTTTGGATGGGGGAAGCGCCCCGATATTCGGGCAAAAGAGAGGCGTGGATATTGATGCAGCCGTACTTCGGAAGGGTAAGCACGTCCCGGGGCAGGATATTGCCGTAGGCCGCCACAACGATCATGTCCGGCGCCAGCTCCCGCAGGATCTCCAGCGCCTCCGGGGAGCGCAGGGTCTTCGGCTGGAACACCGGCAGCCCGTGCCGCAGCGCCTCTTCCTTGACCGGAGGAGGGGTCAGCTTATTGCCCCGACCCTTGGGCCGGTCCGGCTGCGTGAAAACACCCGCCACCTCCTGACCATCCTGCAGCAGGGCCCGCAGCCCGGCCACGGCAAATTCCGGCGTGCCCATAAACACAATCCTCATGCGTTTTCCTCCCGGCGGATAATATGTTCTTTGAACAGGATGCCGTCCAAATGGTCGTTTTCATGGCAAAGCGCCTGCGCCATCAGTCCGTCGGCGTTAAGCGTGAACTGGTCGCCGTAGCGGTTCTGCGCCACCACGGTGACATACATCGGCCGCTCGGTGATGCCGTATTCTCCCGGGCAGGACAGGCAGCCTTCATTGGCTTCCTGACGGCCTCTTGTTTTCACGATCTTCGGGTTAATGCATTCCACCCTGCCTTCTCCGATGTCGATGACGAAAAGCCTTCTCAGAATTCCGACCTGCGGTGCGGCCAGGCCCACGCCTTCCGCATTCTTCATGGTTTCGTACATATCATCAAGCAGCAGCGCCAGTTTTTCATCGAATCGTTCCACCGGACGGCAGACCTTGGTCAGCACCGGGTCCCCTTCCTTTACGATATTTCTGATTGCCATGTCGTTTTCCTCCTCTTTGCGTCACATCACGGTTTCCGGGTCCGGGTCGAAATACACCGTCAGAAGCTGATATTCCTTTTCCCGGTCCATTTCCGACAGCAGCGCTTCCATCAGCTTCCGGAAGCGGGCAGAGTTCTTATATTTTATGATCAGCCGGAAGCGATATCTTCCGCACACCCTTTCCACCAGCGCCGGGGCCGGCCCCATCACCCGCATCGGCAGGTCGGCATAGTCTTCGGCGGCGCAGGCGCCCAGCCTCTGGGCAAAGATCTCCGCTCCCCGCAGCGTCAGGCTGCGGTCCTCTCCGGAAAACACCACCACGCCCATATCCGCAAACGGCGGATACAGCATTTGCCGGCGCAGGCGGATCTCCTCCTGATAAAACGCCTCGTAATCCTGCCGGGCCGACAGGCGGATGATCGGGTTTTCCGGTTCAAAGGTCTGAATAATAGCCTGTCCTTCCAGCGCTCCCCGCCCCGAACGCCCCACCACCTGCGTCAGCAGGGCAAAGCTCTTTTCGTAGCTGCGGAAATCCTGACTGTGCAGCATGGCATCAGCCTGCAGCACCCCCACGAGGGTGACATTCGGAAAATCCAGCCCCTTGGCGACCATCTGCGTGCCCAGCAGAATGTCGTATTCCCCCTTGCGGAAGGCTTCGAGCTTCTGCTCATAGGCATAGCGCCGCATGGTGGAATCGGTGTCCATCCGCAGGATACGGGCCTTCGGGAACAGCTCCTGCAGCTCGCTTTCCGCCCGCTGCGTTCCCGTCCCGCCGAAGCGGAGCTTATCCGAATGGCAGGAGGGGCAGACCTTTGGCAGCGGAAGAGAATAGCCGCAGTAATGGCACATCAGGCGCTGATTGGCGGAATGATAATTCAGGGTGATGGAGCAGTTGGGGCATTCCATCGTTGTACGGCAGCTCCGGCAGGTGACAAAGGTATGGCACCCCCGCCGGTTAAGCAGCAAAATCGCCTGCCGCTTCTGCTCCAGCCGCTGCTGCACGGCTTCCTGCAGCACCAGACTGAAGCCGGACATATTGCCCTGCTGCTGTTCAAGATTCATATCGGCCACCGTCACCACGGGAAGCTGCGCCTGACCGTAGCGCTGTGGCAGCACACAAAGGTCGTAGCGCTTTTTCCGGGCATAGTAATAGCTTTCCACCGACGGCGTAGCCGAGGCAAACACCGCCGGGCACCGGCTGACCGTGCAGCGCAGCTTGGCCAGCTCCCTGGCGTGATAGCGGGGAGAAGCGGCGGATTTATAGCTATATTCCTGCTCTTCATCCATTACGATGAGCCCGAGGTTTTCCAGCGGAGCAAACACCGCCGAGCGGGTCCCCACCACGATGTCGGCCTGCCCTTCCTTCACTCTTCTCCATTCCTCCAGCCGTTTGCCGATGGACATAGCACTGTGAAACACCGCCACGCTGTCGCCGTAGCGCTGCTGAAACTGCCGCACTAACTGCGGCGTAAGGGAGATTTCCGGCACCATGCAGATCACGCCCCGGCCGTCCTCATGGACCCGGTCGATCAGCGAAAGGAACACCGCTGTTTTCCCGCTGCCCGTCACCCCGTACAGCAGGGTCCCGGAAGGCTCCCGGCTGCGGTAATGCTGCAGCAGCCGGTCAAACGCTTCCTGCTGGGCGGGCGTCAGCCTCAGTTCTGCGGGAGGCGCTTCCTGCGGCACCGGTTCTGCCCGGGGAGGGGGCGGCGCTTCAAAATATTCGCACACCCCGCTGCGGACAAGTGCGTCGATGACCGAACGGGTGTGCCCGGTGAAATACAGCAGTTCCTTCACCGAGACCTCTCCCATATCCTCCACCACCTGCAGCAAAGACTGCTGGGCGGGGGTAAGCGGGCGGTTAGCGGGGATCTCCCGCAGGCGGACCATCCGGATGGCGGCATCGGCCAGCGTTTTTTTCACCTGCTCCTCCCGCAGCAGCAGGCCCCTTCGGGCCATGGAGCGCAGCAGCCGGTCGTCCGGCAGGGCGCAGTCCCGCATCAGGCGGGACTCGAGAACCGGTTTTCCGGTTTTTTGCAGCCGCTTCAGAACGGCCTGTTCTTCCGGCGTTTTTCCCTCCGGCACCGGGCCTTCCGACAAACGGCAGGCATAGGTCAGTTTGACCGAAAGCCCTCTGGGAAGCATGGCGGCCACCGCATCAAAATAGGTGCAGTAAAACCGCTCCCGCATAAACGGCACCGCCCGCAGCAAGTCCGGCGGCAGCACCGGTTCCCGGTCGATAAGCGACTGGATCGGTTTCAGCCCGTCGGGATTTCCCGGCTCGACCCGCAGGATCATTCCCTGCCGGGTGCCGTGGCCGAACCCGACCTTCACCCGGCAGCCCGGCTGAGCTTCTTCCGCCAGCACGGGGGGGATCCGGTAGGAATAGAGTTTGTCAAACCCGGGGGTGGTTTTCTCCACCGCCACCTGTGCGATCAGCGCAGGTTCAGTCATCAATGTTCGGCTCCCGAATGATGAACTTGTTCTTTTTGAATTCATCGACCGCCGCCAACACCGGCTTGTCGCACTCACGAATCCTGTCTTCGTTGATGGCATCGGTGATCTCTCTGGCACGCTTGGCCACGGCGATCGCCAGCGCATAGCGGCTCATTTTTCCGGCAAACAGGTCGTCCACCGAAGGGGTGGTGTAGGTGATCGGTTTGAGTTCTGACATATGATCAATCTCCTTTTCTCTTTGTCCGGGCGTCATGCACGGGTCCGGTGGTCCCGGATGATCTGCAGCACGTCCCGGCAGCATTGTTCTCTGGTGTCATTGACAACGACATAATCATATAAAGAGGCCAGCGGCAGTTCCTCGGCAGCCCTCTTCATGCGGGCCTGGATCTTTTCCTCAGTCTCCGTTCCTCTCCCCCGCAGGCGTTCTTCAAGCACCTGCATGGAAGGCGGCTGAATGAAGATGGTGATGCATTCCGGAAAGATCTTCTTCATCTTTTCGCAGCCCTGCACTTCGATCTCGAAAATAATATCCCGCCCTTCCCGGCGCCACGCTTCCACGGGCTTTTTGGGCGTTCCATAGTAATTGTCCACATAGCGGGCGTATTCATAAAAACCGCCCTCGCGGATGCCTTTTTCAAACTCTTCCTTCGTTAAAAAATAGTATTCTACTCCGTTTTGCTCCTGTCCTCTCGGGGGACGGGTCGTAGCGGAACGGGACACCCGGATGTTGTCGTCTTCTGCTTTGAGCGCCTGCACCACCGTTCCCTTTCCTGCCCCTGCCGGTCCAGAGATGACCAGCAGCAGCCCTTCAGCTTTCTTCATCTTCTTCCTCCTCCGTTTTTCCGGTTTCCACGCCTTTGACCCGGTTGGCGATGGTTTCGGGGTGGATGGCGGACAGCACCACATGGCCGCTGTCCGTCACAATGACCGATTTGGTCTTGCGCCCGCAGGAAGCGTCGATCAGCACCCCGTCTGTTTTAGCGCGGGAAACCAGCCGCTTCACCGGGGCCGCCTCCGGGCTGACCACCGCCACCATCCGGTCGGCGCACAGCATATTTCCGTAGCCGATATTGATAAGCTGCAACCGTCTTCCTCCTTTGAAACCATCATTCGATATTCTGGACCTGTTCCCGGATCTTTTCGATCTCGCTTTTGATGTCCACCACCACATGGGCCAGATCGGCATTGTTGATCTTGGAGCCGATGGTGTTCGCTTCCCGGTTCATTTCCTGCACCAGAAAATCGAGTTTTCTGCCCACTGCCTCTTCCGATCCCAGCATAGTCCTGAGCTGTTCGATGTGGCTTCTCAGGCGGACGGTCTCCTCATCCACAGCGGTTTTGTCCGCAAAGATGGCCGCTTCGATCAGAATGCGCTGGGGGTCGATGGTGGAATCCTTCAGCGCATCGCTAATGCGTTCCTGCAGGCGGCGGCGGTAGTCTTCCACAAGCTGCGGGGCCACCGCTTCAATGGAAGCGACCAGCCGGAGAATGGTCTCGCACCGGCTGAGGATATCCTCCCGGAGCTTTTCCCCTTCTCTTTTTCTCATTTCCAGCAGAGAACGCAGGGCTTCCTCCGCCGCGCAAACGGTCAGGCGCACAAGCTGCTCTTCGTTTTCGGGGGCCTTGTGCACGGTGAACAGATCGCCGTAGCCGGAAACCGTGCTGACGGAAATATCATCGGTCAGGCCGTAGCGGTCCCGCAGTTCCTGCAGGGCTTTTACATAGCCCGCCGCCAGCGAGTGATTGACACTGACTTCGGCCGGCTGGTTCTCATCGGCGTCAATGGTCAGGAAGACATCCACCTTTCCCCGCTGCAGCACTTTGCTCACCTGCTGTTTTACGGTTTCTTCCAAAAAACCGCAGGCCCTCGGCAAACGGGTCTGGATCTCTAAAAAACGGTGATTCACCGCCTTTATCTCAAACACGACCCGCCTTCCTTCGAGCACCCCTTCAAACCGTCCGTACCCGGTCATACTCTTTATCATACCTACACCTTCTTTCCAGAATTGAAAGCGTTTTCTGTAACAATTTATTATATCAGAACTTTCCTCCGTTTGTCAACGCCGGAGGAAATCCTTTTTCCGGAGGAACTCTCCCCCCCACTTGCACCTAAAGAAGACGCCCAAAGGCTTGCAGCAGCGTGACGCTGCACCCATATCCGGGGGATTCTCCCCCGGACCCCCTTCCGGGACTTGCACCTAAAGAAGACGCCAAAAGTCTTGCAAAGGAGGGCAAGTTTTCGTCCACCTTTTTCAAAAGGTGGCAGAGTCCAGAGACAGCGTCTCTGGTCGCGCTCCGC